>JAVYRZ010000019.1:0-2624 GCA_038729465.1 Thermoplasmata archaeon | reverse complement strand
CTCATCTAACTTTTCCTCCGAGCTTAATGTCACGGTCTAATGTTACAAGATGATCTTTTATGTGAAGTATCATGGGCCTATTTCTGTCAAAAAACAGGATGCAATATTTTCCAAGCCAATCTTTAGGCGCACTGTAAGGTACTTGATACTGTTTAGATCCCGTTGCGGTAATCATATCATCCTCTATATTCTCAATCTTTGCCACCTCAAATTTTAATTTTTCAAAATTTTTGTATTTGAGAATCTTACCAGAATCAGAAATCAAGTTATTTGCCTCCACTTTCAATCCAGTTTCTTTTATCTCTGGAAGTAATAAGCATACTTGTTCAGAATCATCTGCTGCTAATAGCATGCCCTCTGACTTCACAGCTCTTATCTCTGCAGGCTCTAAATTGTATAAGAGTATAACATATCTTCCTTTTAGCTCTTCTTTCATATAATGTTTTCTCAACCCTGCAATAAGAGTTCTCTCTTCCCCACCAACTTCGAGCTTTAAGATGTACAATCTGTCAGCATCTGGATGTTCAGTAACATCGGTGATTCTGGCTACCCGCAAATCTAATTTTTGCCAATCTTCAAACTGCTCTTCTAGTTCCAGTTTCTTGAACAACAACTCTGGTTCTTTCATCGGCATGGATTCTATATCATTTAAGCTCTCGGTCCATCCTACCGTAGATATTTTACTATCATAGCCAAGCATGTTCCATACTCTCTGCGAGGTTACTGGTAGATATGGATAGCCCATTATAGCAAGTGCCCTTGCTAACCTTAAAGATAGATGCAGTTTGGTCTTACATTTTTTTATATTTGAATTAAAAAGATCCCAAGGGGCACTGTTATCAAAATAGACATTTGCAAACCTCACCAGCGAAAGCCACTCTTTGAATGCTTTTTTTAAATCCACGTTATTGATCATCCCAGCCATAGAATTGGATGTGTTTTCTATCTTCTTGAGCAATTCTATGTCCTTATCGTCCAGATCATACTGTTCTGGCACTTTATCAAACCTGCTCTTAGTAAAAGTTAGAGCCCTGTTAATAAAATTTGCATATTTATCAATGAGTTCTTGGTTGACCATGTTCACAAAATCTGGAAGCGTAAAATCAGAGTCTCTCAACTCTGGCAAATTTAAGGATAGATAAAACCTCAGCATCTCAGCATCAAAATTTTTAAGGAGATCTGGCATAGTGAACCCGATGCCCCTGCTCTTTGAGAATTTTGCAAAGTCGAATCTTAAATATTCGTTTGCAGGCACGTTGTAAGGCAAATTCAAGCCTCCATGTGCCATCAACATTGCGGGCCATCTTATGGTATGGAATGGTATGTTGTCTTTGCCTAAAAAGTAATAATGTTTTGCATCTGGATCTTTCCAGAACTTTTTCCAGTAATCTGGGTTGTTAATGGATTCTGAATAAGCAATAGAAGCTGATAAGTAACCAATTACTGCTTCAAACCACACATATATCCTTTTATTTTCAAATCCTTTAACAGGCACTTCAACACCCCAGTCTAAATCTCGGGTAATAGGTATGTCTTTTAATCCCCCTTCTAGATATTTTTTAGTAAAGTTTAGAACATTGTCTCTCCAGAAATTTTTAGTGCCTAACCACTCTTTTATCTCTGCTTCAAACTCTGAAAGCTTGAAAAACAGATGCTCGGTATCCTTAAAAATCGGGGTGGTACCGCATATCTTGCATCTTGGATTAATTAAGTCAGAAGGATCTAGAGTCTTGCCGCAATTATCACACTGATCCCCTCGCGCTTCCGGATTGCCACAGTAAGGACACGTACCTTCTACATAGCGATCTGGCAAAAACCTGTTACAGTGCGGGCAGTACGGAGATACCATCAATTTTGGATAGACAAACCCTTTTCCATAAATTTCGAGTATAAACTCTTTCACCACCTTCTTATGCACATCTGAGGAAGTACGCGAATATAAATCGAAAAAAACATTCATTTTATCTATAATATCCTTATTGATATTATGATATTTGTCCACAATCTCCTGAGGCGATTGATGCTCTTTTTCAGCAGTGATCGTTATGGGCGTGCCATGCTCGTCGCTGCCTGATACCATAAGCACCTCGTTACCATTCATTCTCTGAAACCTGGAAAATATATCCGCAGGTAAAATCGCACCTGCCATATGCCCTGCATGTATCGGCCCGTTAGCATAGGGCCAAGCTACACCGATTAATATTCTGGTCATTAAAATATGTAATGGCTATTTATATTTAACATTTGCGAGCGAGAATTTCCATCTCATAAGATGAGTAGGGTGCCATAATCTATCTCTTGGAGCATATTTTTGTGATAGCCACTTTTCTCAATTTGCTTACCAATTAAGGCAAAGTTTACCAGTTCACTAATCAAACAATCTTCATATAAAGAATATACTGGAAGGCTATTATTTTTTTCTCTTTAATATATAGTTAGAAAAAACGATTATATATACTAGTGTATGATAAGGTATTAACAATGAAAACTAAGGGAGGAAAGGACTTATAAAAATAGGATCATTATTGCATTGTTGTTCAAAAAGAAAACACCATTTAATTGAGATGTATTATGAAAGTTAAAAGAACAGAGCAGATCCAGATTTGTGAAAATGATGAACTTCG
>JAVYRZ010000018.1 GCA_038729465.1 Thermoplasmata archaeon | reverse complement strand
AATACAATCTTGCACGCCTCTGCTTAATTTTTGATTAGTAGTATTATACATATATTAGGGTTATACTAATTTATTATTTAAACATTGCTTTTGGAGAGCCTGAATTAGTAACAGAACCTCATAGACCTACCATATTGGATAATTCAGGAAAAGATAATAAATGGATTTGGGTATCGTTTGGGCCAGAAAAGCATTTAGCAATGAACGATTCCTACAAAGGGTGCACCGATATGTGTAGACAAACTGCAGAAAGAGAGAAAAATAGGAATGTAGCGTTGTCTTTATTTGTTTTAGATCTTTTAAAAACTTATATTGACATATACTGATATAAAATTGATGCGATGGTATTATTCACAATCAAAAAGGGAAGAATAGACCAGCGCGATGTTAAGAAAAGATATCAAAGAATCAGGAAAAGTCGCAAACATATCTAAATTAGATATGCATGCACTATTATGTATCAAGTTTAATCAACAATGGATATGCGCATGGTTCAAATTCTGATGGGACATACATCCATTTCTTCAACAGAGATCTATACTTATGTCTCGCAAAAAGTGGTTGGAGAACTCTCAAAAAAGGTGATAAACAACCTTTTTTCGGGATGGTGAGAATTTGAACCTAAAGGTTCGAATTCATGTGGAGCACCACCCAACATAGTGGGAGCACTGGGATTTGAACCCAGATCCGCGGGTCTCTCCTCGGGTCATTGCTCCAGTTAATCATCATCTTGCGCGCGTTTCAATCAGTAGACCCACGAAAGGTCAAATCATACCCATAACTGGAGCCCGCTAGGATACCTAATTACCCCATGCTCCCAATCACTTTTTGTTAGCTCGTTTTTGACGCATCAATCTTCTCATCTTTTTCTTTCGCCATTTCCATCGCATATTATGTCTTTTTTTCCAAACTCTTGAACTCCTTTTCATTATTACACCTTTAAATCGGGTTAGGATAAATTAATTGGTGTTTATAATCCTTTCTTTTTTAATCGAAGCATATGTATCAGCGTTTTGCTCTCTGGTACTGTAAAGGCCATCTGATATCCTCTTTCAGTGTTTTTGCAGCATGCAATGGCCAGTATGGATCTCTTAACAATTCTCTTCCCATCGCTATTATGTCCGCTTCTCCGCGCTCTAATATCTGTTCTGCCTGAACAGGATCGTATATTATTCCCACAGCAGCAGTTTTCATGCCTGTTTTTTTGATCTCTCTTGAAAAAGGAACCTGATAAGATGGTTTTGCTGGGATATATATATTCGGCAAAATGCCTCCTGTGGATACATCTATAACATCAACATTGTGCTCTTTCAATATTTTTGCAAGTTTAAGAGACTCTGAAAGAGTCCAGCCCTTAGATCCAATCCAGTCTGTGGCAGATAACCTGACAAATAGTGGCAAGTTATCTGGCCATTTTTTACGTATGTGATCTACAACTTCAATCAAGAATCGAATTCTGTTTTCGAAAGAGCCACCATATTTGTCAGTCCTATGGTTTGAAACAGGTGACAAAAACTGATGGGCAAGATATCCATGTGCAGCATGGATTTCAATAATCTCAAAGCCTGCCTTATATGCTTTATAGGCTGCATTGGCAAAACTATTTTCAATTTTCTCAATCTCCTTTGGAGAAAGCTCGGTTGGAACTGGTGAGGATTCTGAAAAAGCAATAGCACTTGGCGCCACCGGAATCCATCCACCATCGGCTGGAAATATGGGATCTTCATTGTCCCAGGGTGCTTTGGTACTTGCCTTTCTTCCTGCGTGGGCAAGCTGTATGCCTGGGACAGAACCATTTGATTTTATAAAACTGGTGATATCTTTATACATTTCCAGATCTTCAATATAAAGTCCGAGATCATAGGGCGTGATTCTTCCTTCAGGCTCAACAGCCGTTGCTTCAACCATTATTATCCCTACTTTTCCTACAGCTCTGGAGCCATAGTTGACCAGGTGCCATGTATTTGGCTTACCATCTGATGCGCAATACTGACACATGGGAGACATCATTATTCTGTTCATAGATTTAATGGATCGTAGTGTAAGAGGCTCAAATATATTTTTCATGATTTAATTAAATAAGAACAGTCTTTTATATTTTCCTATTTCTCACCATACTTAACCTATTCCAAAGTAATCTTAAAATGTCAGTTTTATGAATGAGAAAAATAGAAACACAGCCTGGTTTTCAGATCAAAATCACTTAAGAAAATCTGTACACTAATTATATAGTTATCAATAACTATTCTTTAAATAATATGTCTATTAAAATAGAAGTTAGTTTTTATTTTATATTTTTCGTATAAAATATATATTAAACGTCAATAAATTACGAAATATTTATATCCATAGTTGTATTAAAGATATATGGTGGTAGATATGGTTAAAAAGATGGCAATAACAGTTTTTAGTGGTGCTGTCGATCGCTTAACTGGTCTCTCTGTTCTTGCAGGGGGAGCTGCTGCCTCAGATATTGAAGTGGATATTTTTCTCCAACTATGGGGCGTTTATGCAATGCGCAAGGATGTTATCGAGAAAAATATGGAATTTAGTGAATTTGAAAATCTCAAGCCCAAAGTTGTTGAAGGGCTGACAAGAATAAAAGCTCCGTCATGGATTGACATGCTTCGAGAAGCAAAGAAAGCTGGAACTGTAAGAATTTATGCTTGCTCTCTGGCATTGCAGATATGGGGCATAACAAAAAATGATCTTGTAGATGTAGTCGATGATGTGATGGGTGCTGCCGAGTTTCTAGATCTATCCACAAAAGCGAATATTACTTACTTTATTTAAAAGAGGTATTGATTATGACACTCTCCGATAGTGAATTGGTTAGTTTGAAATCTACTAAAATTATTGATGCACGAGGAACTGCTTGTCCGGGCCCGCTTCTGGCAGCCAAAAAAGCGATGAGCGAAGTGCCTATCAACGGGATCCTTGAAGTTTGGTCTTCTGATCCAGGCACGAACAGAGATCTGCCATTCTGGGCTAATAAGATGGGACATGAATATCTTGGTACGCTGATTGAACCTGGATATTGGAAGATTTTCGTCAAGAAGAAAAAGTAGAGTATGGAAAAAAACAAACTTGAGCCAAAGATACTGGTATTTTCGACGAATACCATTTCAGATCCAGGCATAGATCTTGCCGGAATGCTAAAATTACATTACCCTTCGACAGTGTATATAATAAATGTACCTTGTTCCAGCATTATCAAGCCAAAATGGATACTTCATGCTTTGCAATGTGGTTTTGATGGAGTATTTATTGCAGCAGACGGAACAGATTGTCCTTGTCTTTCTGACTGTACAGAGAGAACTTCAAAAAACGTTGAAAATGCTCAGAAATTGATGATTGCCAATGGCATTGACCCAGCGCGAGTAAAAATGGCCGCAATATGTTCAGTTTGCTCTGAAGCGTTCGTTAACCATATTAAATATTTTTATGGTGCACTAAAAAATATGTAAAATCAAGTGGTGTGGAATATGAACAGTATGGATGAGTATGATGTTTTGATAATTGGAGCTGGCATCGCTGGAATGGAAGCGGCCGTGAATATGGGAGATATGGGGTTCAGAGTGCTTCTTGTTGAAAAGAGTCCGAGCATAGGCGGGACAATGATATTATTAAGCAAGGTATTTCCTACACTCGATTGTTCGTCTTGTATATGCACTCCAAAGATGGCAGCAGTTTTGCATCATGACAAGATAAAGACGATGACATTTACCGAAATCGAAGAAATAAAGAAAGAAAATGATAGTTTCGCGGTAAAGATAGTAAAGAAACCAAGATACGTCATAGAAGACAAATGCACTGGCTGCGACCAATGCGAGCTAAATTGCCCGGTGATTGTGCCTGACGAATATAACTTTGGCATGGTTGGGAGAAAGGCAGCATACATACCGTTTTCAAACGCAGCGCCGAGAATCGCGCTGATAAATATTGATAATTGTATTCTCTGTGGAATGTGTGAAAGAATTTGCCCTGCAAACGCTATAGATTTCTCGCAAAAAGAAGTAGAAAGCACAGTTAAAGTCAAGAGCATAATCATAGCTACAGGCTTTAACCTGTTTCCTGCCGAAAAAATCCCGAATTTCGGTTTTGGTAAATTTAAAAATGTAATTAACGCCATGCAAATGGAGAGGTTGCTCGCGCCTACCAGACCTTTCAATACCGTGCTCAGGCCCTCAGATGGCAAAATACCTTCTAAGATAGCATACATACTCTGTGCAGGATCTAGAGACAAGACCCTGGGAAATCCGATTTGTTCACAAGTATGCTGTATGTATTCTATAAAGCAAGCACAACTGCTTTCAGGAGCATTGCCGCTGGTTGATATATCAATATTCTACATCGATATTCGCGCGTTTGGCAAGGGCTTTGAAGAGTTTTACCAGCAGTCCAAAGATATGGGAATAAGGTTTGTAAAAGGCAAGATTTCAAAGATAGAAGAAAAAAATGATGGAAATGTATTGTTAAAATACGAAAACATAGAAAACTCTGGCAAACTTACAGAAGAAGAATTTGATATGGCAGTGCTGTCAGTAGGTCTTCTTCCATCTCAAGAGCTCCTGCCAAAGCTCAACAACTTGAAATTAGAACAGGATGAGGCACTGTTCATTCGATCTACTGGCATGTTATCGCCAGCGCAAACGAGTATACCCGGAATTTTTGTGGCAGGAACTGCTTTTGGGCCCAAGGATATACCAGATAGCGTAAATTCTTCTGGAGACTCTTCTGCTGAAGCAGCTGCATATATAAAGTGCCATGGGGGTAACATAAATGGTAAATGAGAAAATTGGAGTTTATATATGTTACTGTGGCGGTAATATTTCAGATTATGTAAATGTAGAAACTGTGAAAAAGCAAGTTGAGAACATTCCTGGCGTTGCACTGGCAAAAACAATGATGTTTACCTGCTCTGATTCTTCACAGGAAGAGATCATAAACGACATAAAAGAAAAGGGCCTTGACGCGATTGTAGTAGCATCATGCTCGCCAAAGCTGCATCAGCATACTTTCAGAAAAGTTGCTGAAAGAGCAGGATTAAATCCATACAAATATGTGCAGGCAAATATCAGAGAGCAGGTTTCATGGGCACATTCTGACAATCCGAAAGGTGCAACGGAGAAAGCAATAGGAGTGGTCAAAGGAGCAATTAGCAGGGCCAGGTTAGCCATTGACCTACAACCTATAGAAATAGAGAGCTACGCGTCAGTGATCATAATTGGAGGAGGAGTAAGTGGTTTAACAGCAGCACTGCAATTTTCGAAACTTGGCATCAACGTTTATCTGATTGAAAATTCACCATTCATCGGTGGCAGAATAGTACAATGGAGCCAGCTCTATCCAGCAGGTGAAAAAGGCAAAGAGGTGCTTTCAAATATTGTAAGCGAGATAAAAAAACGAGAAAACATCACTTTATTTACCAATGCTGAGCTTATAGAAAAATCGGGATGTGTGGGAAACTTTACTGTAAAGATCAAACTTTCTCCGAGATTTGTGTTAAAAAATTCCGATCATTTTGCAGAGGCAATAGAGAAGTGTCCCATCGATTATCCTGACGACTTTAATTTTGGGCTGACTCGAAAGAAAGCTATTTACAGTGCACCTGAAGGCGCATACCCAACCCTTCCAGTCATAGATGCTAAAATATGCACCAAATGTGGTGAATGTGTAAAGATATGTGGCGATGCCATAAACCTTGAGCAGAAAGAAGAGATAATAACTTTAAAAGCAGGAGCAATACTTGTCACTACAGGTTTTGATCCATACACTCCTAATAATGGAGAGTTCGGATACGGATCCAGTAAATACGTAATAACTCTTCCGCAGCTTGAAAGAATACTGGCTATGAGCGAACAGCAAAAAGATCTTGTTTTTGAAAATAAAAAAATTGATAATATAGCATTTATCTATTGTGTAGGCAGCAGGCAGAAAAAAGAGGAAGGAAAAAAAGTAAATGAATACTGTTCCAGATACTGTTGCACTTCAGCAATATTCACATCGTTAGAGCTACTAAAAAAGCACTCTTCTTTAAAAATATACCATCTTTTCAGAGATATAAGAACCTATGGAAAAAATGAGCTATTCTATGATGAAGCATCAAGAAAAGGAGTTATTTTCATAAAATACGATGAAAACGATCCGCCTAAAGTAACTTCGAAAAAAGAATATTTGCTGGTTTCTGTCAATGATATACTTACAGACAATGAACTACTAGAGATACCAGCGGACTTGGTAGTGTTGGTCACAGGCATGGTAACCAGGGATCAAGACGGTCTCTCTAGAGTTCTGAAAATACCGAGCGGTAGAGATGGGTTCTATAACGAGATACACCCAAAACTGAAACCTGTAGAGACTGTAATAGGAGGCATATACATTGCGGGAACTGCTCAGGGCCCAAAAAACGTGCAAGAATCTGTAGCATCAGCATTATCCGCAGTGTCCAAGGCCTCTTCACTGCTCATGAAAGGAAAGGTTGAATTAGAGCCCAACATTGCAAGCGTTGACGACAATCTTTGTGTTTGGTGCAACAAATGTTTAGAAGTTTGCCCTTACGAGGCAATATCCAAGATATCTAACGGAGAAAAGGAAATTGCATATATTTTACGGGGCCTTTGCAAAGGCTGCGGCGCATGTGTACCAGTATGCCCAAATGATGCTATACAGGTGCTGGGATATACTGATGAAGAGATCTTAGAATCGATCAGTAGTATGGCGAGCAAGGTTGGTGATGACTGATGAACAACAAAAAAACTTTGACTGTTGAGTGGCTCAAGAAAAATAGAACTGTGCCGAAAGAGATTCTAGAGAAGATTAAAGAAGACAACAAAATCAAAGCAATGATATTAAATGCAATGAAAGATGGGCCAAAGACAATACCAGAGCTCTCTAAAATAACTGGATTAGCAGCATCGACAGTTACATGGTGGCTAATGACCCTCAGAAAGTATGGAACGGTTATAGAGACAGGAGAGATTGAGTCTGATTCTTTTTATAAATATAAGATAAAGGAGGCGAAATGAATGGTAACTGTAAAACCAAAACTTCTTGCTGAGATCAAGGAGTTGGGTGCATTTGACGTGTCTGCCTGTTATAGTTGTGGTACATGTACTGCCCTTTGTCCACTTTCTGAAGAAAACCATGAATTTCCAAGGAAACTGATAAGATATGCAATGGTCGGAGACGAGAAAAAGATACTGATGAGCACTGAACCCTGGCTCTGCTATTATTGTGGTGAATGCACACGAACATGCCCGAGAGGAGCAGACCCTGCAGGTTTTATGATGGCACTGAGAAGGTACCTTACCACTAAATATGATTTTTCAGGATTCTCGAAATTATTTTACAGATCGAAAAAAATCGAGATTTTGGCAGGAAGTCTTCTTTTCTTTTTAACAGTGTTAATCGTTTATCTATTTCACGGCCCGATCGTGCTCAGCTCGGTAGATTTAGATTCTTTTGCGCCTCTTCATATCGTGGAATTGGGTGATATCATAGTTATAATATTGCTCTCAAGCCTTTTATTGACTAACATATACCGGATGTTCAGGTTTACGGTCATGTGGTCAAAAAAGAGCAAGATTCCAGTTTCTACATACTTCAAAGAGCTTTTTAAAACACTGCCTCTACACTTTTTCACACAAAAAAGAACACTGAAATGTGAAAACGGCAGAATAGACTGGATAATGCATATATTGATCGTCTACGGCTATGCAACACTATTCTTGCTGGGAGTATTTCTGCTGGATTTATGGCAGACAAACACACTCTATCCAATTTACAATCCTGTCAGGCTCGCCAGTTACATTGCCGCAGCAGCGCTGATGATAGGTGCCGGATATGGAATATATGGAAGGGTCAAGAAAAATAGTACTATGAGACAGTATTCTCATTCTACAGACTGGTACTTTCTAACGCTTCTGTATCTTGTAGTGATCACGGGCATTGCTGTAACAATATTCAAATACATGGACTATCCGATGGAAACTTATGTTATATATACAATTCATTTCGGTTTTGTAGTGCCGCTGCTGATCCTTGAGGTGCCTTTTGCTAAATGGTCTCATCTAGCTTACAGACCTTTTGCAATATATTTTACAAGGCTGAAAGATGCGGTTGCTAAAAAAGCAAGCATATCCTGAAAATTTTTTTCTTTTTTATTGTGATTTCAGAACTTTTTAAATATTTTTTCTATGAGCTGAAATAATACTATTTTCTCTGAGTTCTGTTTTTTTTTGAAAAAATCATTAATGGCTTAAATCGAAATTTTAAGGGGAAGAGAAAGCGGGTATATATACACATGATACTATATAGGAAATGAATTTTTAAAGCAACAATAATTATGCATTTCAGGATATTTTTGCGATCTTTCCAGATCTGGCATAGTGTTTGTATTACTTATCTTGCCATTAGACTGATAAAGATTATTACAGAAACAAAAAAAACAGTTTTTTTTAAAAATTTTTTGTTTGATTAGCTCCATTTTTTAATAGTTTAATAGCTCTGGAAGTTGTTAATATATCTACTTCTGGCCTTGTCATTTTTATGTCTTTAAACGTAAATTTGTCAGTAGCTTCTGAATCTGATACGCACGCATCTTTTATCAGCACAATTTTGAAGTCACGATCATATGCATCAGACACAGCACTTCTCACGCATAGATTTGTCATTATTCCGCAGATGAACAGCTCTGTTATATGATTTTGTCTCAGATGTTCTTCCAGATCAGTTTTGAAAAAAGGACTGATCCTGTTTTTGATGATAACCTTTTCTTTATTTAAAGGTTTTAAATATTCGATAATCTTGACATTTTTCGAGCCTGGCACAAACGAAGTTTTTGAGTCTGGAGTTATGTGTTTTGTGAATATCACCATCAAATCTTTTTCTCTGAATGCATCAAGCAATCTTCTGGCATTTTTCAAGCGATCAGAAAAATCGCCAAGATAGTACTTAGAGTCCCTATTTTGCCACTCTTCTTCAAAATCTATTAGCAGAAGACATTTATCGTTCATTGATTGTACTATATAGTTCTGATATTTAATGTTTATATTATTTTATCTAAATGTTAGGATCATAATAGAGTTGCTAAAATTACAATATTTTTAGATTTAGCTCACAAAAAATAAATATGTAAGTATTTTAATACTCTCTCGTGCAAAAAATTATACTAGAAAAACAGGATGTTCATGGAACTTGGAAAATCAAAGAGAGCAAAAAGTACAAAATATTGGAATTTGAAAAGTCCACATATTCTATCATAAATAAAAAAGGTATATTCGCATATGGCTACTGGGATTTTTTTTTACCTTTAGCAGAGTTTTATGATAAACCATCAGTATTGATAATAGGGCTTGGTGGAGGAACACTGGTTTATCAAATAAGAAGTATAGTAAAAGATAATGCTGATATCGATATTGTAGAAATAAGCAGTGTAGATATTGAAATTTCTAAATTATATCTTCCACAGTTAGCAAATGAAAAGATTTACCATGAAAATGGCATTGATTTTGTAAGCAAATGTGATAAAAAGTATGATTTAGTTATTCTTGATGCATATCTGTTTTCTGATATACCTCCCGAGTTTTTAGAATCGGATTTTGTAAAAAATGTCTCAAAATTAACCAAAGAAAATGCAATATTTGCAATAAATTACGCACTAACTTTTTCAGGCGTAACACATTTTAAAGATTTTGTTAAAACATTAAAAGAGGTTTTTTCAGTATATTTAGTAAACGCTTATTTTACAGATCTGAATTCTATTATAATCTGCGTAAAAAATATTGAAAAAGAGAAAATAATAGAAAAATTAGAAAAATCAAACATAAAATATCCTTGGACAGTAAGATATAGATATAAAAATATAAAAGTTTTATAAAGAGTGGAAATTTTAAAAGCGAATAACAACATATCCCGAAAAATCAATCTTAATATATATGCATCTGGCACATGATAAAGCATAAAAATGGATCTACACAGCAATCATAACCTGAGTTTGCAAAGATTGTTATTATATGATCTTTCTTTTGCGTATTGGAGACAACAGAAATCTTATAACTATTTTTCTGTATGTTAACCATGCAATTCTCTTATTATTTTTCTTATTTGCAAGAATCCTCGACACGAAAAAACGAGATACAGTCTCTGGTCTATCTCCTAAAATGTTGAATATCTTTACAAATCTTGGATCTTTCAATGAACTTGCAGCACCACCATCCGGGCGCTTTAATACAAAGTCCGTCGCCATCATGCTTGGCCATAATCTGCCTGCTTGTACTTTAGATCCTGCAAGCTCTTTAGCCAGCCCTTTTGTGAAATATGTGAGAGCATGTTTTGAGGTACCGTACAAAACCATCTTTGTTGCAATCATGTTATTTGAGCCATAACCTTCCATGTTCCATATTTGTCCGTGCCCTTGCTCTAACATATTTTTTGCAGCCACCTGCGACCCAAAGATCATGCCTTTGATGTTTGTATCAATAATATCATCCACGTAATTGAATGAGGTTTTATACACAAGTTCAGTAGGACTAATGATGCCGGCATTGTTGATCCAGATGTCAACACTTCCCCACTGTTTATACGATTTAGACCATAGATTCTCAATTTCCTTTTCTGACCTGACATCACATGCTACAAACAGTATTTTGTTCTTGTACTCTTCTTTCAAGTACCCTAATTTTTCAAAAGATGATTCACTGTGCCCCGATATTGTAACATTGCAACCCGCCTTCAAAAAATCTAGTGCCATGCAAAATCCCAAACCTCTGGTACTTCCTGTAATAACCACATTTGTCATATTTTTACCTCATCTACACTTAAAACATCAATAGATTATTTAAAATATATCCTGTTTTTGCACTCTATCCTTTCTTATGTGATTGTATTGATTTCAACTAAAATTAAATATTGAAAACGGATAACGTTCAATAATATGTATCATGATGAAAATTTTTTAAGTTTGGTGAAACAGCTTGGCGGAGAGATCATGGATATTGGATCGTCTGTAAAAACAGTAAAAGATGCGGCTTTAAAAACTAAGGTTCCTGAAAATCAAATAATAAAATCCCTGTTATTCATCACACCTTATGAAAATATACTTGTAGTATTGTGTGGCGATTCAAAAGTTAGTATAGAAAAGCTAGCTAGTGTTTTTGGCACAGCTCGGTTAGCAACTGAAAAAGAGGTGAAAGAGATCACGGGATTTGAGACAGGAGCTGTTCCGCCAATCGGAATAAAAATAAGAACTATCATGGACATGGAAGTGCTGGAACAGCGATTTGTGATTGGTGGGGGCGGTGCAGTTAACAGGCTATTGAAAATAGAGCCATTGAAAATAAAAGAGTGTCAAAATGCAGAAATTATGGATATAAAAATTAAATAAGCTGCGCGATATTTACATAGATAATGAGAGTTATATGTATAGCTGGCACTCATAGCAGTGCTGGTAAAACATCTGTATCGATGGCACTCGCTTCAAAGTTTAAAGAGATGGGATATACAGTACAACCGTATAAGATAGGTCCGGATTTTATAGATAGTGCATATCTGGAGAAAGTATGTGGAAGAAAATGTATAAATCTGGATCTTTATATGCGGCGAGCACACTTAAAAACCGATTTTTTAAATACAGATGCAGATATAGGAATAATAGAAGGGGTGATGGGACTATATGATGGGGTGTCGGGCAGCTCTGACTGGGGCTCAACAGCTCACATATGCAGGTTGCTTGATATTCCCATATTACTGGTTCTTGACGGTTCTGCATCTTCGAGGAGTATAGCGGCTGAATATTTAGGATTTAGAGAATTTTCAAAAAATACAAACATTGTGGGAACTATAGTAAACCGGATATATGGTGAAAATCATTTAAAAATGCTAAGACAGGCGCTGGGAAAAAGTCTAATAGGATACATTAACAACATTGGCAATTATGCAATTCAAGAGCGCAGACTGGGACTTTTGCCAGTGTTTGAAAATCCTGAATTCAGCATATCGAGATTGGTAGAGGCCTCAGATTTCGACATGAAAAAGATAATCAGGATAATGAAAAATGTCAGCACTAAGTTAAAAACTGTTAAAAATAAGGGTACTATTACCCTAAACATTGCCTATGACAGAGCTTTCAATTTTTATTATGCGCAGAACCTTATCACATTATCAAAATATTTCGAGATCCAGAATTTTTCACCGATCAGCGATACAGAGTACAAACCTACTGCCATATATATAGGCGGTGGTTTTCCAGAGCTTTTTGCAAAAGAGCTTGCAGAAAATCAAGCTATTAAAAAGAGATTGAAAACTGATATGGAAGATGGAATGCCGGCATATGCTGAATGTGGCGGATTAATGTACTTGACCAGATACATTAACCTTGCCTCAAAATATGAGATGATCGGATTGATGGATGCATACATAAACATGGAAAACAAACTAAAGATCGGATATACTAAGATCTCGGTAACAAAGAGCAATATATTGCACTCTGCAGGTGCCAATATAAACGGCCAGGTTTTTCACTATGGCGAAATTTACGGTGCTGAAAATTTGAAAAAAACATACAGTTACAGAATGGTTAGCAAGAATGGGCAAATAGAGGGGGGATATAGTGAATATAACACTCTTGCAGATTTCAATCATATTTTCCTGAGCGATAAAATGGCCAGAAATATGTATGAACTTGCTGTTAAATATTCTAAAAGATGACTGTTACAAAGATGCAAAAGAGGCGATCATCATTCCATAATAGGTGGGACATTGATAATCAACGTATTTTACTATATATCTATTAACATGCAGTATTCCTATCAAGATCAAGATCTGCCAGAAACTGTCAGGTTTTGCATGCTCAATTATTTTTGGATCAAGATCTTTTATAGAATCTATTCTGTTCTGTTCAAATGCAGTCTTTACAAAATCGTCATAAACATTGGCATACTTACTAAACCCATAAGGTCCTGATTTTAAATGAGTATGCGCTTGATCTGCACTGATTATTATACCTACTTTTTTGTCATATTTTTCTGCAACAGCCCCTAATATCGAACCAAACTCAATCAATTGCTCACGAGATAAATCCCGTGCAGGTGTTATTATTACCACTTTCTGGTCTTTGTTCAAAAAATAAAGCGGGATAAACGAGCCCCAGTCTAAGGTAATTTTTGAAGACTCTCCTTCTAAAGCGCCAAAATTAATACCCACAACTGGCAGTTTAGGCTTTGCTGCATTATATATCAAAGTTGCTAACTCTCGATCACAATCATATTTTCTGCGAATTTTTCCAAGATTGCCTGCAGTATGCTCAGTCAATATTATTCCAATATGATCTGATATCCTTATATTATGTGGTGTTACAACAATAAAGACATCTATGTTCTTGCCCAAAACCTCGTTTTTGAGTTTTAGCATCGATTTTTTCAAATGCACAGACGCACTATCTGAACTGTTGATAATTTCCTCGCCATGCGGCACCATTGTTAAATATTCAATCATATCTATTCCTGTATAACTTTTTTACAGTGCAAAAAACCTATTTTTTGAAAATTGCACTTATATACACATCATACTCTTTTATTTCACTTACAGGTACATTTGCATTAAGCGCAATATTATTCAGATCATCTCTGCTCAAAGTGTGAGCTCTTGCCAGCGTGATCGGAAAATAGAGTTTGTCCTTATTAAACTCATAGATCCTAAACTCTCCATGATCTTTCAAATGAGCTAATATATCTGACAAAGCCTTTTCGCGATCTGCCCAATGATGAAATGAGAGAGTGCTGTATGCAAGCTCAAAGTTACCTTCAGGCAAGGCTCTGCTGCTACCTAATTGAAACTTAACGCGATTTTCTACACCCACCTTTCTTGCCAGCTTATTGCCGATATTTACCATGTATTGTGAGGGATCTATACCCACACCTTCAATCTGCTCATTATTTTTTGCTAAGTTTACAAGCACGTATCCAGTTCCAGATCCAATGTCTAGAATTTTCGTTTTTTCACTTTTTGTTATGTCCGATACTATATACTTGTAAAATCTTTTCATTATAGATATTCTATGCGCCACTTTGTACCCATACGAACTTAAGCAGGAAAAGTGCTCTTCTCCTTCTTTGTACAGATTATCTTTCATGATCTCTTTTGTAATTGAACCTATTTATAAACTTTTTCATCTACAAGCTTGAAATCCAGAGCATCAAGTTCTACTTCTCTCTTTGTGCTCCAGTACTCAGGCTTGGAGATCTCTCTGAGATATTCGTGCTGAATAATCATCTTCATTACTTCGCTGCTGCCAGTCCATATTAAACCTAATCTTGAGTCTCGCAAAAGCCGCTCAATCGGATATACAGTCGTGTATCCGATCCCGCCCATTATCTGCATTGCATCGTTTACAACCTTCCACATCATCTCTGTTGAATTTAGCTTTGCCATTGAAACTAGCTTTCTCAAATACGCTTTTTCAATCTTTCCAGCTTCTAACATGTCTGCGGCTTTGCTTGCAGTATAAACTAATGCCGTAGCATTTTCTATGGCAGTCACACTTTCTGCAATCTTGAAATTTATGCCTTCATGCTCTATTATTTTAGAGCCGAATGCCTCTCTCTTCATCGCGTAATTTGTAGCTACCTCTATTGCCGCAGTAGCCACACCTATCGAGCCAGCAGCGGTAGTTAATCGTTCAGGAACCATCATTCTGTTAAATATCTCATATCCTCCATTAAGTTCTCCGATCAAATTATCCTCGGAAATCTCTGCATCTCTGTAAATAATGCGCGCAGTGCCGCCACCTTTGTTGCCTAATAATCCATAGACAGTCTCCACTTTTAATCCCGGTGTGTCCCGATCTACTATGAAGGTGCTTATTCCTTTTGTTATCGGTTTTGCATCAGGATTTGTAATCGCATAAGTTACAAAAAAGTCCGCGCCTTCACCTCCAACAATAAACCTTTTTTGCCCGTTTAATATGTACTTATTTCCTTTTTTATATGCTCTCGTTTTCATCATGCCAAATAGATCCGAGCCTCCTGATGGCTCTGTAATCGCCTCTGCACCGTATCTTGAACCAGACGTAATGCCTCTTAAGTACTTCTCTTTCTGTTCTGCTGTTCCAAACCTGTATATAGGTTCTCCCACGATAGAGCCCAATGAATACATGCAGCTTAATGTAAATCCCAGATACCCAAATTCTTCTATTGCTGCCATCTCTGCGGTCCAACTGCTCTCTCTACCACCATACTGTTTTGGAAACCTTAACCCTGTAATATTCTCTTTCGCTATAAGCTCTATAAACTCTTTGGGAAATTTTACAGTTTCGGATTCTATGTCTCGGATAAGATCATGAGGCACAGACTTTACAACACTTCTAGCCTTGTACTTTATCTCTTTTTCTTCTTTGCTCAAAAGAAAATCTTGCATTTTTAATCACACCTCTTTTTTTTGTAATGTAAAAAACTCAACATTATGTATGAAAATGCCGGATTGTCAAGAATAGATATGCTCTTATAACACTTTTTGTAATCAAAATAATAGGGCTCTAAAAAGCTTAAATTACTTTGAAAAATGCGATCCGACATAAATTCCAGTTTCAAGTAAACATTCATCTTTACTGCGTAAAAACTAACAATCATGATTTATATAAATTTTACGATTATTCTCTTTAGACATTGAAACGCTTTTTAAAGATCTGAAAAAAAGACAAAAAACCTTTATTAACACTGTTACTATAACACAGCTATGCGTTATTCAAAAAATGAAGTAAAAGATAAAAAAGCAATTACCGAGTTTTTAAAAACAGAAAAATTTGGAACTTTAGGACTTGTAGATGATGATAAGCCATATGCTGTGCCTGTGAATTTTTTGTATCTTAATGATAAAATCTATTTTCACAGTGCCAGAGCTGGAAGAAAATGGGATATTATCCATAAAAACGCAAATGCATCTTTTCTGGTAGCTCGATGGAACAACACCATTTCTGCACAAACTGCATGCGACATTAGCACCTCTTATTTCAGTGTTATGTTTGAGGGTACAGTGCGCGTTGTAACAGATGATGCAGAAAAAGAGAATGCGTTTAACGCATTCATAAAAAAATATGCATCAGATGCAGAGCATGTGTCTGCAAAATTGATGGATAATTACAGATCTTCGCTCAATACAGGCATGGCATTATTTGCCATTGATATTAAATCTATGTCTGCAAAGGCCAATCCTCCAACCCAGAAAAATTAAAAAAATATAAAAAATTAATTTATTTCTTGTATTTTATTTTACTGGATGCTCTAAATACAAACTTTTTCTTCTGTGGCACATTAATTATTTTCTTTGTTTTCGGGATTCTTGCCTTTCTCTGACTCTGTATTCTTCTCTCAAATATACCGAACCCCACTAAATTGATCTTTTCTCCTTTATTTACCTTATCAACAATTGTGCTGATTAATGTGTCTATAACTTTCTTTGCTTCTCTCTGTGTCATGTTTGCTTTCTTTGCAACATCCCTTGCAAGATCATTAACACCTACCATTTTCTAATCACCTCCTTTTTAACTATTTAAATAGTATATTGTTATCTAACTATATAAATATTTTTGTTAATATACCCTAAAACTATGTGTTTCTCATAGATTATAAAATTATAAATTTTTTTATAAAAGTGATAATTTATAAAAAAATAAGAACATATTTATAATATTCAATTGATACATGTTGTTATTTTCGAAAACTAAAAAGATATCTATCTATTATTTCGAGGTAGTCAGTGTTTTCATCAATTTTTGAAATTCCGGATTTTTTCTTTAATTGTGCATTTTCAGCCAGCAAACCGGATAAATTTATGGCTAGAATTTGGTTATCTTTCAATATAGAAAAGTATTCGAATTTTAATCCTGCAATTTCACTTTCTATTTTGACACCCTGATTTTTTATAATTTCCAGCTCGTTTTTTCTAGATTTTAAAATATTGTAAGTTTCTTTTAGCTCTGAAATGGTGATAGTGCAATCTTCAGAGACTAGATTCTCAGATATATCACGAGCACTTAAATTAAACAGTTTAACTAGATTCTCAATGTTCATCTTTTTTCATCTTTATATTTTCAGAGTTTAGAAGTTTTATCTTATGGTCCATAAAAATTGCATCGTTTCTGGCAACTTCAATAAGATTTTTATAATAATCAAGTTCTTTATTCAGCTCATCTAAATGTGCTTTAAACGCCTCTATATTCTCACTGGTGATTTCAAGGTCATGCTCTAACATCTTTTTGATAGTACATAAAATCTGTTTTTCATCAGCATCATCTATTTTATCATGACTAACAGCACTTTTTTTTGTTACTTTGGTTTTTCTAATTACTTTTATTTGAGGCAAAGTCTCTTTAAAATTGGTCATAAGATTCAATCCTCTATGTGTAGGCGTTATCACCAGAACTGGATTTTAAGGCAAACGCCATTGCCTTTGATAATGTTAAATACAGAATAGTATTTAAAAATTCTTGATAAATCTCTTTTTTTATATCATAATTTCTTAAACTCGATATTTCCTACAGTACCAAATATCTTATTAGAGGTTTCGAGATGCTGTATCTTGTTTTGATAATCTATAATCATATCATAGTGCTTTTTTTCCAGCTGCGCTAAACTCTTAAAAAGCCAGTAAAATATCACTAAAGATCCTTTATAGTTATTTCTTACCAACTCTTCATCAGTGTTATCATAGATATCTAAATACGCATGCTCTAATATCTTTTCATCAGCTAACAAGCTCTGAAATATTTCTTCGATAGTCATAGTCTTAAGATCTAGCTTAATCACATACTTTTGATTAGAAGGCGCTTTTAAGCCTTCAAAGTCTTTTATGATATCGTTTAAAAGATCTATATGTTCTAACGAATCTACAGAAAGATAGTTGATCAACTCTAAAAGAAACTTTGGAATTTTAGTGAAGAGATATTCTGTATCTGTAATATTCTTATAATCCCGCTCTATATTATAAGGGATCTCTAAAGCTTTATTTAAAGCTTCAACAGTCTTAATCCTCATCTACATCATCCATTATTCAGTATGCACTTATTTTATTTAAATTTTTTTTAAAAAATTATTCATATATATGAAAAAAAAGTAATTCTATCTGACCGCTTGCTTGTAATTTTTAAAAAAGTCCAGGATCATCGTTTCATGATTTCGCTCATCCAGAAGCAAGCTACGAAATAGCCAGTAGAAAGTAAGCGTGTTGCCAGAGTAGTTTTCTCGAACAAAAGATTCTTCAGTGTTAAGATATATGTCTATATATCTTTCTTCCATGAATTTTTCATAGTAGAGCAGAGATAATACAATCTCATTAATGCTCATATTCTCAAAATCAAAGTTCATGTCAAGCTTTTGTGCTGGTTTTTCAGGCACTTTCAGACCCTTAAATTGAGAGATAATTGCCTCTAAAACCTCTTTATGCTCTGAAGAGCCCAGTGATAGTGAAGTTACCAATAATCTTAAAGATATGTCCATTTTTTGTAAAAATATAGACCATTGTCTCACAAGCTCATAGGTTGATTCTACCCCGTATATCTCGGTTATCTTTTCTTGCAACTCCTCAATAGTCTTTATGCTCATATACATACCCCACAATATGATTATCAGTTTAATATTTAAGGCTTTCTCATACTACATGGTTCTATGAAAGAGGTATGATTAAAAATAATTGGCAATTTTCATCATTTATGATGCACAAAACTAACAGTGCAGATAAAAAAATAACTTTTAATCAGTGCAAAAAATCATATTATGCAAAGTAAAAAAATATTATATATTAAAAGAAGTTTACATACAATCATGATGAGAGAAATACATGCGCCTAGAGGAACCAAGTTGAATACGAAAGGGTGGGGACAAGAGGCAGCGTTGAGATTGCTCATGAATAATCTGGATCCTATGGTTGCGAAAGATCCGGCAAACTTGATAGTTTACGGTGGAAAGGGTAAGGCTGCAAGAAACTGGGAAGCGTTTGACAAGATCATAGAGAACCTTAAATTATTGAATAATGATGAGACTCTGTTAATACAATCTGGAAAGCCGGTAGGTGTGTTCAAGACTACTGAGTCTAGTCCTAGAGTGCTAATAGTAAATGCACAAATTGTGCCTAAATGGGCTACTGATGACATATTCTGGGATCTTGAAAAGCGGGGCCTGACTATGTACGGGCAGATGACTGCAGGATCATGGATATACATAGGTACACAGGGTATATTGCAGGGAACATACGAAACATTGTCAGCATTGGAGCGAAAAGAGTTTAAGACCGATTCGCTGGAAGGAAAATGGATGCTGACTTCCGGGCTTGGAGAGATGGGCGGAGCACAGCCATTGGCAATAACGATGAACGAGGGTGTTGGAATAATAGTAGAAGTAGATAAGGAAAAGATCAGGAGAAGGTTGAGAGATAAATATTTAGACACATATGTAGAGAGTTTGGACGAGGCATTGAAGTTAAAAGACGAAGCATTGGCACAGCATAAGTATGTATCGATTGGGTTACTGGGAAATGCAGCTACAATATATGATGAGCTGGCAAAACGCAAAATAGTGCCGGACGTGGTATCAGACCAGACTGCCGCGCATGACCTGAACATCGGTTATATACCAGAAGGATACGATGTGAACACTGCTGAAAAGTTCAGAAAAGAAGATCCAGAATCGTATAAGAAAGCAGTTTATAAATCGATAGTGAAAGAGGTAAAGGCAATATTATGGTTTCAGAATCATGGTTCAAAGACCTTTGATTACGGTAACAACCTGAGAGGTAGGGCATATGAGGGAGGCTTGAAAAACGCGTTTGACATGCCAGGATACGTGCCAGAATATATAAGAGACTTGTTTGCAATAGGATCTGGACCGTTCAGGTGGCTTGCATTGTCTGGTGAAGAATCGGATATATACAAGATCGATGATGCGATCATCAAGAATTTCAGTGAAGATGAGCATCTGGTAAAATGGATAAAGCTGGCAAAAGAAAGAGTGCATTTTCAGGGATTGCCAGCCAGAATATGCTATGCAAAGTATGGACAGAGAGAAGCAATCGGGCTGATGATCAATGATATGGTGCGGGACGGAACATTAACTGCACCGATCGCAATAGGACGAGATCATCATGATACAGGAAGCGTAGCATCGCCATACCGGGAAACAGAGAAGATGAAGGATGGAAGCGATGCAATAGCAGACTGGCCGATCTTGAACGCGTTATTGAACGCGGTGTCGGGAGCAACATGGGTATCAGTGCACCATGGTGGCGGTACAGGAATAGGAAATGCGATACATGCAGGATTCGTGATCGTGGCAGACGGCACAGACAGCGCTAGAGAGCGCATAAAGAGAGTACTGGATTCAGATCCGGGAATAGGAGTGTTGAGGCATGCAGATGCTGGATATGAAAGCTCTATAAATCTGATCAAGAAAGGTGTGAAATTCAAAGCACCATACTTTAAATGATCTATATTTTTTTACATAATTCAGGAATTTAAAAAACATGGCCAGAACAGTATTGTTTGATGCGGACGGCACATTATTCGATTCTGAAGCTATAAGGTACAAGGCACTTTCTATAGCAGTGAGAGAGATTCTGAACCATCAATTTTTAGAATGGGATGAATACGTAAAAAGATATGTAAATGGATTCAACTCTCTTAAAGAGCTTTTAAAATTAGATGATTATACTTTATCAAAGATCAGGAGTAGAAGGGCAGAGCTTATAAAGAACTTTGTAAAAACAGACCTGAAATTCATGGAAGGAGCGCTAGAGTTAATAAGAGATCTCTATAACCATGGTTTTAGGTTGGAAATTGTCTCTTCGTCAAGAAAAGATGAGATAGATTCATACATAAAAGCATTGAATATAAGCGGTTATTTTGATGGCATGGTAACTTTAGAAGACGTTCTGAAAGTGAAACCGGATCCCGAGCCATACATCAAAGCATTGCAGAAATTTTCTATCAAAAAGGAAGAAAGCATAGTAATTGAAGATACTGAAAGCGGGTTGATTGCGGCTAAGAAAGCAGGCATAAGATGCATTATTGTACCTAACAGCTATACTTATACCTCTAATTTTAAAAATGCTGACTTGATAGTTTCGTCATTGAAAGAACTGAATTCAGAGAAGATCAATGCTCTGTTTCACTAAAAGCTCTAAATAGATCACAAAAAATTTTGAACATCTAAAAATATTAAATATGATAGCGATATTGTTTGTATATTAAGGAGCTAAAACATGATCGAGAATCAATGGTATGTTGTGCTGGATTCAAAAGAAGTCAGAACCGCAAAGATCACGGCAGTTAAGAGGTTTGGAAAAGAGCTGTTGTTCTGGAGAAACAGTGAAAGCAAGGTTTTTTGCATAGAGCGAACCTGTGCGCATAGAGGTGCAGATTTGAGCTTGGGAAAGATTGTAAAAGATCATATACAGTGTCCATTTCATGGCATTGAATATGACGGTTCTGGCAAGGCGGTTTTGATACCTTCAACAGGATCAAAAAGCAGTATACCCACAAATTTCAGGGTCAAAAGCTACCATGTAACTGAAAAAGCCGGATTCATATTTTTATGGTATGGCAAAGAACTGGAACAGTTACCTGACATAAGGGTTCTGGACGGCATAGACAGCTCTTTTAGTTTTTCAGGATTTGAAGACTTCTGGCCGGTACACTATTCGAGAGCGATAGAGAACCAGCTTGATGTCTCACATCTTCCTTTTGTGCATTATAATACGATAGGTCGCGGTAACAGGACGCTGGTAAACGGACCGATTGTTGAATATGAGAACGGCAATATGTATGTATGGGTCAATAATGTTAAAGATATTGGGCAAAAGCCTCTGAAACCTGAAGAATTGAAAAAAGAAGATTGCAGGGGGAAACTGCAGTTTATATTTCCAAATTACTGGCAAAATATCATCACTGATGACTTGAGAGTGGTTGCAGCGTTTGTGCCTGTAGATGATCAGAACACTAAGATCTATATACGGTTCTACCAGCGATTTGTGAAGATACCAGTTCTTAGAAACATTGTCACTGCACTGTCCATTCCTTACAACAAAAAAGTGCTGAACCAAGACAAGAGGGTGGTAGTAACTCAGAAGCCCATAAAAAGCGAGCTGAAGATGAACGAAAACCTGTATCAGGGTGACTTGCCAATCATTATATATCGAAAAGTGAGAGACGAATTAAAAAATTCGCAAAACTGAGAACCTCACTATTTATATAGATCCTTGATTTTATCCTTATTAGGGTAAATAAAAACATTAACAAAATTCTTTTTGAGAAAAAAAGAGTTTTTGATCTTGTCTGAGAAAGAGAAGATCTCAAAATTGAACCTGAGAATAGGTTTAAAAGGGGCAAAAAGGCGCAATGCATATAAAATAATAATTTAATATTTGAAATGCTGCAGGTTTAAAAATACGAAAAAAATAGGAGAATATAAAAATAGCAGTGAAACATAGCTCAGCTCGTGGAGGTTATAATAATTACCTATGCTATCGGTAAGTTTTAGATATATAGACTGCAATGTTCAGGTATGGCAAGTGTTATGGATATAAAAGCCCATAATACGTGAGCAAAAAGAACGAATGCTGAAATTAGTAAAAGATAGCAGGATAATAAAGTGTGAGCATCCACTATCTATAGGTAAATTAACAAAAGGTGCTGCAACTATAATAATGGGGTCGAGGAGGAGACCTATCTATAAGAAAAGGTTATGAAGTCAAAAA
>JAVYRZ010000017.1:20866-23639 GCA_038729465.1 Thermoplasmata archaeon | reverse complement strand
AAATTACAGTATTAGGCGCTAACGAGCCGTTGATATTGAACTCTTTTAACCTAAACATAAAAAGCATAAAGCTTAACCGGAAGAATGTGAAATTTAGCATCAATGCTGAAAAAGAAGAGATCTCAATATCCGAAAACGTAGATGGTCAAGCAATTGTAAAAGTAGAATTTGAAGGTAAAATTAACGAGAATCTTATGGGTTTGTACATGGCTAACACTAAGAAAGGTAAGATTTATACGACGCAGTTCGAGCCCACCCAGGCACGCTGGGCATTTCCTTGCCTTGACAATCCTTATTATAAAGCGAAATTCAATATCTCTTTGCTGATTGACCAAGAGCTGGACGCAATATCGAACATGCCTGTTAAATTCAGGAAAGTGTCAGGCCATAAAAAACTGGTTAAGTTTAAAGAAACTCCAAGAATGTCCACTTATCTTGTGTACATAGGAATTGGAAAATTTGAGGAAAAATCGCAGGTTCTCAAAAACAAAAAAGTGATTTTGACCGCTCCTGAAGGTACCTTGAAAAGTACAGATTTTCCGATCGATATTGCCAAAAAAGCAATAATGTTTTACGAAAACTATTTTAATATCAAATATGCAATGCCAAAGATGCACTTGATCGCTGTTCCAGAATTTGCGGCAGGAGCAATGGAAAACTGGGGTGCGATAACGTTCAGGGAAGTAGTGTTACTGGTAGATGAGGCTACAAGCAATGTTGTTAAAAAGAGGGTTGCAGAAGTGATCAGCCACGAAATTGCGCATCAGTGGTTTGGAGATCTTGTGACTATGAAATGGTGGAACGATTTATGGCTCAATGAGAGCTTTGCTACATTTATGGCATATAAAGTTTTGGATAATTACTATCCGCAATGGGATCCTTGGGCAGAGCTGATGCTGGGAGATACTTCCGGAGCGCTGAGAGGAGACTCGCTTAAAAACACACATCCGATCGATGTAAAAGTGCAAGATCCAAAAGAGATAACCCAGATATTTGATGAGATAAGCTATGGAAAGGGTGGAAGCATATTGAGAATGATAGAAGCATATGTAGGGCTCGATAATTTCAGAGACGGAGTGCGCAAATATCTGACCAAGTTTGCATATTCGAATGCTGAAGGACAGGATCTTTGGAACGAGATAGAAACAATTACAAAACAGCCGATGTCAAGGATAATGAAAGCATGGATCGAGAAAGAAGGGTATCCAGTGATATCTGCAAGCAGAGATGGAGAGCAGATCAAGATTGAACAAACCCGATTTTTGTTAGATGGAACTATCAAAAAAGATTGTTGGCCAGTACCGTTGACCATTAAAAGAGCGAACAGTTCAGAATCAATGTTGTTAGAGGAAGAGAGTAAAAACATAAAAAGCGCGGACTTTATAAAGTTGAACATAAACCAGACAGGATTTTACAGAGTGAAATATGACAGCTATCTATTTGAAAACGTCATAAGAAACAAAGATAAGTTGTCAGAATTGGATAAATGGGGGATTGTAAATGATGCGTTTGCCTTTTTACTGGCGGGATCGATAAGCAAGGCAGAGTATCTTGAGAAGATAAATGCATTTAGAAATGAAACTGAATACCTTGTGATTAAGGAGATAGAATCTCAGTTGTCTACGCTGTTGCTAATACTGGATAATGACGCAAAATTGACTGATTTTGCCAAGTCTTATTTCAGAACGCATCTCGACAGGCTGGAGCAGAGCCTAGTATCAGAAAACGACCGTATATTGCGTGGTTCTATTGCGTTCGATCTGTGCTTGCTAGACAAGCAGTTTGCAGAGTCTATGGCTTCCAAGTTTAAAGAGTTTGAAAAATCTGACCCGGACTTGAAAAATGCAATTTCACAATCAGCTGCAATCGTGTTCAAAAATCTGGATATTCTCATGGAAAAGTACAGGGCTACTGACAAAGATGAAGATAAAATGTATCTGATCCGTGCAATGGGCTGGTTGCCAGAGCTAGAACTGGATAAAGTGGTAAGCTTGATCAGAAACGGAGAGATCAAAAAGCAGGATAGTACGGGATTCTATATATCTGCTGCATTCTGTCCATACAACCGAGCTTACATATTAAAAAACTTTGAAACAATAGTGAAAGAAACATTAAAAGTGTTTGCTGGCACAGGATATACAGGACGATTGATAGAAGTATCTGTACCCTATCTGGGACTAAAGAAAGAGCCTGAAATAAAGAATATTCTCAGTAAGCTAAACGATCTGGAACTGAAGAGAGGAATAGAAAAAGGATTGGAATTGTTAACAATATATTCTAAACTTGTGAGATAAAATATATAAACGAAAACGGATATCATGAAAATGAAGGTGATTATAATATGGATTATTTAATATGGTACGGCCACTCTGCTTTCGAACTTAATATTGATGGAAAGAAGATACTTGTCGATCCTTGGATCAGCAATCCCTTGTCCAGTACAAAGCCTGAAAATATTAAAAATGTGGATGTAATAGTTATTACTCATAGCCACGATGATCATACGGGAGATGTGGACACAATTCTTGCAAACAATCCAGAAGCGAAGTTATTTGCAATGTTTGAGCTTGCAAACAGTTATGAAGAAAAAGGTGCAAAACACGTGATTGGCGCAAATATAGGTGGCGCAGCGATGATCGAGTCACTAAAATTCGTATTGACCAGTGCTACGCACAGCTCTTCACTGGGCTCTCCTTCAGGAGTGGTTATAATAGGCAAAAACAGCACGGTCTATCATGCTGGCGATACAGGAGCAATGATGGACATGAAACTA
>JAVYRZ010000017.1:0-20768 GCA_038729465.1 Thermoplasmata archaeon | reverse complement strand
CTAAAATTCGTATTGACCAGTGCTACGCACAGCTCTTCACTGGGCTCTCCTTCAGGAGTGGTTATAATAGGCAAAAACAGCACGGTCTATCATGCTGGCGATACAGGAGCAATGATGGACATGAAACTAATCGGAGAATTTTACAAGCCTAAGGTTGCGTTGTTGCCTATTGGTGGACACTTTGTAATGGGTCCTTACGAGGCTGCAAAAGCGGTGGAACTAATAAAACCTAAAATCGCAATACCCATGCATTACCAGACCTTTCCAGCATTATGGGGTACTGCAATAGAATTTGAAAACGAAGTGCAAAAATTAAAGTTAGGTACTAAGGTTGTAACACTCAAGCCCGGCGAAAAATACAACATATAAATATTACGGAAAGCTCTCGCGCATAAACTGTAACCCATTTTCATTATTTCTTTTTAAAAATCTTAATTTTGTCTCATTTTCTTCATAATCAAATATGATCCATGTCTCATTATCAACAGTATAAGCATACACATCCGGCTTCACTATAGATTGCGGCTTGAACGCAATAGTGGCAACCACGATCTTTTTGTTAACTTTCTCTCTGATCTTTTTCAGAACCTGCTCAAGCGTCTTGCCAGTATCGGCAATATCGTCTACAAGCAAAATATATCCATTCTGCGTGATCGGCAAATATTCAAAAGAGCCGATGTTTACAGCAGTGCTGGGAGTGCCATCTTCAAGATAGTAGCTTGCCCTTATTCCAATCACCTCTTTCACCTGCAAATAATCACTGAGCAACCTACCTATTACCATGCCCCCGCGCTCAATGTATATGATAGATTCTGGAGTTCCATATTTCTCTAAAATCTCTTTTGCAAGCTGCTTTGCATAGTGTTTTAACATGTCAAATTTCAAAGCTACATATCTCTTTTTTTCTTTTTCAAACTTGAAAAATTCGAACCAGTCTCTGGCATTAATCAAGAGATCCTGGATCACGCCTGCATCTTTTAGCTTTTTTGAGATTCTGACAGATTGCGGAGCTATCAGCGACGAATCTTTTAAAAGCTCTTCGTTTACAAATAATTCTTCAGGCAGACCGTCAAATATGATCTTTCCTCTTTTCATTACCATTACGCGCCTGCAATATTCAGCCACCAGTCTCATATCATGCGTTATAACTATTATTGTCCTGCCATCCTTGTTCATCTCGTCCAGAATTTCCATGATCTCTCTGGACATTCTGTAATCCTGGCCCGTAGTAGGCTCGTCTACGATCAGTATCTCAGGCTTCATTGCCATGACACTTGCTACTGCAAGCCTGCGTTTTTCGCCACGACTTAAAAAGAGAGGGTCTTCATCAAGTTTTGTATAGAGCCCCACCTTTTGTAATGTGTACTTGATTATATTTTCTGATTCATCCTTCGGAATGCCTAAATTTTTCAGACCATACTCTATTTCATTATGCACAGATCTATTAAAAATCTGATGGTCTGGATTCTGGAACACATATCCTAAATATCTGGGAAGTTCGGATCTCACACTCTTCTTTTTGATGTCCATGTCCAGTACCCTTACATAACCGCTCCATCCAGTCTCATAGCCTGATAAAATTTTTGACAGTGTGGTTTTTCCAGACCCGTTCTGCCCGATCAATGCTATAAACTCTCCCTTGTTAACTTTCAGATCCAGCCCATTAATAGCCTTTGTGCCATCAGTGTACGTAAACTGCAAGTTTTTCACATCTATAGCCAGTGTGCCAGACTCTTTAATGACCCTGCTAACCCTGAAAGTTCTGGCAATGTTTACATCCACGCTATTTATTATCTCCTCCTCTTTCATGTTCAAAATGTCAGGAATCTCAATATAGTTTTTAGTTTTTGGGTCTGAGTAAATCTTGTCGGGAGTATTAATTGCTACGATCTCTCCATTATATATTACTGCCATTCGATCTACAAATTTTTTCATGATCTCAGGATCATGCTCTACCAAAATTACAGTTATATCCCCTCTTTCTTTCAGCTTTGCTATGGCCTGGATCACTTCCATCTTTCCCGCCGGATCTAGGTCTGAAGTGGGCTCGTCCAAGATCAATATCTTTGGATGCATTGCTAGAAAACTGGCAATGATCAACCTCTGTTTCTGACCTCCAGACAGCTCGCTAGGATGGATCTTTGAAGCAACATTATACAGATCTTCCAGCCCGACTCTCTCAAGCGCATCCTTGATCCTTGTCTCAATTTCTTTTTTGTCAAGCCCCATAATCTGCAATCCTAAAGACAGCTCACTTAACACGCTCATTGTCAAAAACTGGTTTTCAGGGTCTTGCATGACTATGCCGATAGTAGGAGCCATAGTATGCTTTCCAACGATCTTTACAGTGTTCTCGGTTGTTACAATTTCAGATACAGGCTCTCCAAACACCAGAATTTTACCGCTCATATGCTCATTTATCTTATCCAGTGGCACTTTTACCTGGTGTGGAATCAGCCCTGCAATAGAATAGCATAGTGTAGTTTTTCCAGATCCAGTAGGTCCGGTTATCCCAAAAAATTCACCTTTATATATTTCTAAATTGATATTTTTTAAAGTGTAATCTCCCATCTCTTCAGTAAATGTTGGATATCTCCAGTAAAAGTTTATCAATTCTACAGCTTTCTCACTCATATATATCTACCTACCATTATCGAGAGATTGAAAACGTATACGACCACGAGGCCGATAACCGCTAAGGATATGCCAAGATAGTCATAATATTTGAACGTTCTCTGATCCAGAGGCTCTGACAACTTTTTCGCGTTTGAAAACCCGCGTGCTTCAAGTGCTGAGCCCATTTCTACAGATCTTTTGATCATAGACGCAGTTAATGGAATGGATAAGGCTATAAATTCTTTAATCTTTTTTAATAATCTAAACCCTTTAATCTTGCCACTTCTTGCATATTGTGCATGCCTAATAGATTCGAGATCTTCTGTCATTATGTTTAAGCTCCTGAATATCAGCGAGATGAAAAAAACGATCTTGAATGGAAACTTTGCCTTGGTCAAGCCGGCAACGACATCGATGTCTCTTGTGGTCATGATAATCAACAATGTCAAGAAAGCCATAGCCGCATAACCAAATACCTTTGAAAGTCCGACATATACAGATTCCGTAGTTATCTTTAACTTTATTGTGGATAGAGAAGTCTGATACAGCACAGATGATCCAACCTGATTGAAAAACAGCCACCATATAAACAGTACAAAAAGTGCAATAACCAGCAATACTAGATAACTTTTAACTAGATATTTGATAGTTTTAGAGTCTATAAAAAACACAATTACGATTAAAAACACAATTATTGAGAATACCAGGTCTGGGTAAGATTCGGTGATTGCCCTTATTACAGCTACCGATACAATAACAAAAATAAGAAACTTTGCGATAGGGTTGAGCCTTACAAAAACAGAATCTGTTTTTGCATAAAATAAAATAGTTTTTACAAATTTTTTCTCTCCACTCCAGTTCTCTCTATCACTGATCATGAATGTTCCCTGTAAATGAATGTAAGTATATTATGTTTATGAGATCAATCCTTTCGCTAATAATCCGTATCTACGCACAATTGGTGTTAATGACACTGTTAAGAACGGTGCTATGAGCAATACAATTGCATCGCCCAATATCCATAATCCTGCACCTAACCAGTATGCGTTCTTCGGGACGAATCCGAGAAGTGTGAGGTTCCAAACTCCCCACATACCACCAATAACGTTAGTAATGCCCATTACCCATATCACGAACCAGAACGCTGCTTTTTTACTTTTCAATATATCTCTGCCAAGTGGATCAATGCCTCTCTTTGCCAGTACTCCACGATAAAGTATAAGTATTAATAGTGCAGGCACAAAATCTCCAACACTAAATGCTAGGGAGGGGACCAAAGGCATACCGGTCAGCAGTCCTGCGCCTACAAAACAGCCTATACCGGCAGCTATTACGCCCCATAGGCCCCACCAAAGTGTAAAAACGACAAAAAATGGGTACGCCCAGTACAAAAAGCCGATACCCGGGCCTACTACGGGCGTTGCAATCACACCAAGCCATGACAACAATATTACAACTGCGATCTGTATTGCATATAACACATATTGTGTAGTGTTAATCTTGCCACCAGGGCTCCATTTTAGTGTGTATAGAGAATAGTCACTTGATTTAGGTTTTCTAAATATTTCTTTAGAATCAGAATCAGTAGAATCTACCATGATTTACTCTATAAAATATCTATATTTTAACTTTTTGTAACCGAATTTTTACGCATTAAATCTATAAAATAAATATAATATTTTAAAAATTAGGCAGGAAAATGATACAGCCACAAAATCATATTTATAATGTTTTTTTACACAAAAACTAGAAAACTTTTTCTATTTAAATGGTCTGAACTATTTTTAGATGCAGCTCTATGATCTTTAAAAACTCGAAAAAGAGGATTGTGGGAGCGCACATATCAATTTCAGGAGGCATAGAAAATGCACCTGAAAGAGGTAAAATACTTGGGCTAGATGCAATACAGATATTTACAAAAAATCAGAGGCAATGGGTATCTAAAAAATTGGAAAAAGAGGTGATAGAATCATTCAAAAATAGCATGAGAAAATATGAGATTCTAACTGTTGCTCATGCATCTTATTTAATTAATCTTGCAGCAAATGAAGAATCTTTATGGCTTAAATCCAAAGCCTCTTTTTTAGAAGAGGCAAATAGATGCGATCAGTTAACTATTCCATATCTTATCTTTCATCCGGGTTCTCACAATGGGTTTGGAGAAGAATACGCAATAGATAGAATTGCAAAATCTATAAATGAAACTTTGAGCATGAGTGGGAAGACGGTGCTTTTATTAGAAACGACTGCCGGGCAAGGAACTAATATAGGATATACATTTGATCAGCTAAAAAACATAATATTAAAGGTAAATGATAAAGAGAGGGTGGGAGTGTGTATAGATACCTGCCATATCTACGCTGCCGGATATGACATTTCCAATAATTATGAAAAAGTGATTGAAGAATTTGAAGCTACAATAGGTTTAAATAAACTTAAGGTTATACATTTAAACGACTCTGAAAAAGGGCTAGGAAGCAAGATAGACAGACATGCACACATAGGAAAAGGAATGATTGGATCTAAAGGATTCGTAAAAATACTAACTGATGAAAGGTTAGAATCTATACCTTTCATTTTAGAAACTCCGCAGGGAGAAAATGAATATTATCTGGATTTACAGGAAATAAAAAAAATAATAGAGGTGTCATAAAATGTTGGAAATAAAAAAAGGAATATATTCGATAGGAGTGAAAGACCGGAAAATGAGAATATTTGATGTGATAATGAAAACACCCAGAGGAACTTCGTACAACTCATATTTAATTATAGGCACTGAAAAGATAGCAGTGATAGATACTGTAAAAAAAGGATTTGAGCAGGAGTTTATCTCTAATATAAAAGAGATCGTTGACCCTAGCAAGATAGATTATGTGGTTGTGAACCATACAGAATCTGATCATTCAGGCGCGCTACCGAAACTTTTAGAGCTTGCACCAAATGCTAGAGTTTATGCAAGTAAAAACGCAAAACCGTTTTTGCCAGAGATACTGCACAGAGACATAAATGCGGTATTGGTTGGTGACGGAGACAAACTATCTTTGGGAGACAAGACACTGGAATTTATAAGCACACCATTCTTGCACTGGCCAGACACCATGACCACCTATCTTCGCGAATCAAAAATATTGTTCCCGTGTGATTATTTATCGTGCCATTACTGCGATGATACGATGTTCGATGATGAGGCGCTAGATTTTTCATATGTATATAAATACTATTTTGATTCGATAATCAGGCCTTTCAAACAATATTCTATTAATGCGCTGAACAAAATCGAGAAACTTGACATAGAAATTATTGCACCATCACATGGCTTGATATTGAGGTCTAATCCAAAAAAATATCTAGACCTGTACAGAGAATGGTCTACTGTTCCGAAGAAAGATTATAAGTCAGCGCTGGTAGTTTACGCATCATCCTATGGAGGCACTGAAAAAATGGCAGAGACTATTGCGCATACATTGCATAAATCCAATATCCATACTACATTAATGGATCTTACAGGGGTGGACATTTCCGCGCTTGTAGCTATTATCGAGAATACCGATGCATTAATTGTGGGCTCTGCTACAATACAGGCTGACGCCCTGAAGTTTGTATGGGATCTTTTGTCTAGCCTTACTACGATAGATGTTAGAGGCAAGATCGGCGCTGCGTTTGGTACCTATGCATGGAGTGGCGAGGGTGCCAAGATGATTGAAGATCGTTTGCGCGCGTTGAAATTCAATGTTCCAGAGCCTTTTGTAAGGGCGAAGATGGTACCTACCGATGAAGAGCAGAAAAATGTGAAAGAGTTTGCAGAGAGGCTTGCAACACACATACTAAAATAGCATTTTCAAAAGCACTTATGCTCTGTTGGATAAAATTAATATAGAAAGATAGGTATAGAAGGATATATGGAAAAAAAAGAATATGATGTAATATTTATTGGTGCTGGAGGTGCCTCTTACCCTGCCGCTTTTTATCTAGCAGAGAGAGGTAAAAAAGTATTAATGATCGACAAAAAGGGAAATCTTGGCGGTGATTGTTTATATGCTGGCTGCATTCCCAGCAAAACGGTCAGGTACATGATAAATGAGGCAATAGGAAGTAAGAGGTTTGGATTCATTGTAGATAAGACTAAAGTATGGAATATGGCAACTGCTAAGAAAGACGAAGTCCAAAAACTTAGGTATGAACAACATATGAAAGAGATTGAAGAACATTTTCCAAACCTAACCTTTTTCAAAGCGCATGGCGAGTTTATTAATAATAATGAAATACATGTGAAAGGCAAAACCGATTTTGTAGCCACAGGCCAAAATATTGTTATTGCTACAGGTGCAGAAACTGTTATTCCACCGATCAACAATGCAGATAAAGTACTTACAAGCAATGACCTATTTATGTATCAAGACAGCATGAAAATATTACCAGAATCGATTGTAATCATTGGCGCTGGTTATATAGGTCTTGAGGTTGCAAACATGTTGGCCCCCCTTGGTGTCAAAACAAAAATAATAGAAATGCTACCAAAAGCAGTACTTGCAGGTATGGATGATGATCTAGTCACAGAAATAATAAAAAAGCTGGGTACTCTCGGCGTAGATTTTTTATTTAATTCCATGCTAAAGTCTATTGATAAAACCGAAACTGGATATATTCTGTCATATCTAAAAGATGGCAAGATCGAACAGTTAGAAACAGAGCGGGTTTTGATGGCTGTTGGAAGAAGACCAAGGCTTAATAATTTTGGACTGGAAAACACTGACATTAAGATCGAGAACCGTGCAATATGGGTGGATGAGCACCTTCAAACGAGCGTTCCAGGCATTTATGCAGCGGGTGATGTGACTGGAAAAGCAATGCTGTTTCATGCTGCTGTAAAAGAGAGCCTGATCGTGGCAAAAAATATAATGAACAAAACACCAGTTTATAAAATAAACTATGACTCTATTCCATTCACTGTATTTACATATCCAGAAATAGCAAAGGTAGGATTATCTGAAAAAGAGTGCAAAGATAAGAATATAAAATATGTAGCATTAAAGAAGAATCTAATAAAAGATACACAATCTCAAATTTTAGATGAAACGGCAGGATGGATTAAAATAATATATGATCCAGATAACTTAAAAATTATAGGCGCTGAAATATATGCTCATAATGCCTCAGAGCTTATTACAGAATTCACGGTTTCAATAGAGAAAAACCTTACTGTGAAAGATCTGGCATGGACTTGCAATCCACATCCATTAAGCTTTGAATCTATTAACTACGCTCTTACACAATTTTTCTAGCAAAATAGCATCTAAAATTTAAAAAAATATAAAAGTTTATTCTACATTTATTTTCATTTCTGATTTTACAGGCAATGTTATTGTCAGTAAACCGTTTTCATGCTTGGCGCTGATCTTCTCTTTTTCAACAGGGATCGGGATCTTTACGTATCTGTAAATATGATCGGGCCTTTCTCTCAGATGAACAGTTCCTTCTGATTCCTCTTTTCGCTGTGCTGTAATTTTTAAATATTCTCCAACTATGCTAAGCTCAATATTTTCTTTGTTGAATCCTGGTAAATCTGCAATAATTATCAAAGAATCCTTTTTTTCAATGATGTCTATTGGTGGTAATATAAATCTGTAAAATCCTTTATATCTCTCGCCCAGTCTCTCATTCACTCTTTTTTTTACTTCCTCTTTAATGTCATCAGCAACTAATTTTATCATATCATCCATAAACTAATCACCTCGCAAGATTATTAATATACCCGCCTATAAAAACATTTCTCAATTTTTTGAGCGAAACGATAATACAAACAAAAAAACACTTATCGCGGCACCTATTACAAAATATCCAATAGATATAACAAACAAAAGAGAAGAGGCAATCAACACACCACTGCCAGCAATGGCATACTCTAATGTATATGCTTTTTTGGCATGCTCTGCAGATAATCGATAATCAATATACGTGTTAATATTGCCCGGTACATCCAGGAGGTTGGATATGGAATTTATAACTCTGTTAACTTCTCGATCAACCATGTAGTTAACAAGCTCGGTTCTCAAACCTGACTTACTTAAAAGCTCTCCAAGAGTCTCGATCATATTGAACTCAGGATCTAACGTTATTACAACGCTTTCCATCAACGAGTACATTCTTATAAACATGACCAAATCATTAGGCAACCGAAATGGAAAATTGAAAAAGACTTTGTTAGCTGCTTTAAGTAGATCTCTAATCTCATATTCATTAATAGTCTTTCCCTCTAATCCTTTAAATGCCAGATTAATACCTTTTTTGATGATCTCTTTGTTTACATAAGGGTCCAGAGCATCAAGCTCTATCATTGCCGTAATGATCTTTTCAGCATCTTTATTAACCAGAGCATAGTACAAATAAAACAATTTGCCACGAACAGCTTTTGGAAGTGTTCCAATCATTCCAAAATCATATAATATTAGGGTTCCATCATTCAAGACAGATATATTTCCTGGGTGTGGATCTGCATGAAACTTGGGCTTTACAAGAACCAACTCAGTAAACACGAACACGATTCGTTTAGCAAGATCTTTATTGTCTATGCCTGCCTTTTTAATTGCCTCAACATTGGTAATCTTGATACCTGGCAGATATTCCATTGTAAGCACTTTTTCAGTTACATACTCGTCGTAAACTTCAGGAACCCTTACTTTTGGATCGTATGAAACATACTCTTTTATATCTTTTAAATTTTGAGCCTCTAACTTATAGTTCATCTCTTCAAATATAGTATTTTGAATATGGTCAAGTACTATACTCATTGAAAATGCAAAATCTCTGCCCACTAAAAACCGGTACCATGGCACTATAGTTTTCATAGCTTCCAGATCCAAGATCACTCTTTTTCTTATTCCCGGTCTCAGTATTTTTACAGCAACATTCTTTCCGTTTAATACAGCTCTGTGAACCTGTCCCAGGCTCGCAGACTGTATTGGCGCTTTTTCAAAGTTTTCAAAAATTTTGTTAAAATCTACACCCAACGATTCTTTCAGTTCTTTTTCAATCTCTTCAAATGGTGCGGGAGGGACAAGATCCTGTAACTCCGACATTATCTCTATGTATTCTTCTGGAAACATGTCTGCTCTTGCAGAAAGTACCTGCCCTAATTTTATGAATGTAGGCCCTAGTTTTATAATAAGATTTAAGTTTTTTCTAGCAAGAGTTTTAATTTTTAATCTATCACTCTCTTTATCAGACTTGCTCAACTTATAAACCTTACGCATAATTAGTACCATGTTGAGCACTGAAAAATAGATCTTTCGCCTATGTTTTTTGATCTCCTTATACGATACAATATCCATCACCTTAAAATGATAATCAGATTATATAATTTTTCTTTTTTAAAGTCAAAAATTTAGAAAAGATAATATTCGCATAAGTAATTACGGTATAGGATGAAAGATAAAGCAGAACAATATTTCAACTGCACTATGCGTGATCGTGCAATATTCGAGGCGGGGATCAAACTTGGAACGGTTTATCACCAGTTTGTAGGAGTACCAATCAACAAAGATAACGTTGAAGTACTGGAAAAGGCAATAGAAGAGAGCATTAAGGTTCAGCCATTTGTAGATTCAGTATCGGTGAAGATAGACAGATCCCGATTAAAAAAAAGTACTGGGCCATATAAATATTTGACGCTTACCGGAAACATGATGGATGTAGAATTAACCATAAAATATCAGAGTATAAAAGTGATATGCAAATTGAACTATATTGCAGAGATAGATTATCCATTAATGTACATATCAGATATATTAGAGGAATAGAAATGTTTGTAAAAATAGGATTAAGCGGACTTCCAAGCATTGGTAAAACCACTACACTGCTAAAAACAATTAACATACTCGAGTCTCAAAACTACAAAATTGGAGGTATTGTTACTGAAGAAGTGGTAGAAGATGGAAAGAGAGTGGGTTTTTATTTATTAGACTGGACTACAAAAGAGAAAAAAATATTTGCGCACAAAGATTTTCAGAGCAGATACAAAGTTGGAAAATATGGCCTGGACATCAAGTTACTGGAAGATCTCGGGATCAGGGCTTTGGAAGAGGCGAAAGAAGCAGATGTAATAGTAATTGATGAGCTAGGAAAGATGGAATCAGAAAGCAAAAAGTTTGTGAGCGCAGTCAAAGAAATACTGGATATGGACAAGAACATCATAATCACAGTGCACAAAAAGTCCAGAAACTCATTATTGCAGGAAATACGAAGAAGAGATGATATCAGGATATTAGAGGTTACACAGGTTAACAGGAACGTACTGCCATTTAAGATAGTAAGCTTGATCAAGGGAGAGCGTGTGTGAGCATATTAAAAGTGAAAGAGGGGCTTGCAGAGATATACGTCCCAAAAATATCTACAGAACTGGGCCCTGGAAAAAAAGGAGGGGGCTACTACAGCAAGCCGATGATTTTTTCCAGAGACCTGACAGTAATGGTTTTGAAAGCAGTGGGTAATCAGAGCATCAAAGCGCTGGATGGACTTGCATCTTCAGGCATTAGAGGATTAAGAATTGCAAAAGAAGTGGGCATAAAGATAGATTTGAACGATAAGAGCCAGTATGCAGTAAACCTTATCAAGAGAAATCTGGAGCTGAATAATATTGATTTAAACGTGACGCAGATGGACTTGAATTGCCTGTTACAGTCTAAAAAATATGATTATATTGATATTGATCCATATGGCTCATTTGTACCATATTTAGAAAGTGCAATTGAGAGCATTAACAACAACGGAATCATGGGCATTACCACTACCGATCTCCCTAATTTTACAGGCACAAACAAAAATAAAGGATTGAAAAAATATGGAAGCATTGGAATAAGAAATTATCTGAAACAGGAAGCAGGGTTAAGAATTATGCTTGCATACATAGCAAAGGTAGCAGTTGCAAACAATATGGGCATTGAGCCTTTAGTATCGGTCTATAGAGATTATTATTACAGGACATTTATCAGGTTTAAGAAAGGAGTAAGATACAGCACCAGAACTTTAAACAATGTCCAGACAATAGCTATGGTGTCTATGATGCCTAAGCATTACGGACCGTTCTGGATCGGCGATCTTCACAACCTAGAATTTATAAAAAAACTGAAAAACGAAGCATATTTTGCATCGTATAAGATTATAGAGAAATATCTGAGTTATTTCAATCTTGAAAATATGTTATTTTTTTATTCTACAGAAGATCTCAGCAACAGATTAAAGGTATCGCAGGTTAAAGTGGATACTGTAATATCCAGATTAAAGAGCATGGGGTTCAATGCTTCAAGGACCCAGTTTGATCCACTGGGAATAAAAACGCATGCATCATATATAAAAATGAAAGAGGCAATATTATCACGCTAATTTTTCATCGCAAAACTCACGTCTTGAACATCCTAGACACCGACCTGGATTGTTATGGTTTCTGTGCGCGATGCCAGTTATCTCTGCACGTTTAATCTCTGCCACTTTTTTTAAGACCAGCTCTTTTAGATCATCAGTATATTCTATTTGAAAATCTTTTTTGCCGTATTTAATAATGCCGTATGGCGGGGTTTTGCCGTACTTTTCCTCCACCAAAATACAATAAGCAGTGACCTGTATTATATGCGAAAATAGTGGCCCCCTTGGTACCCTCCCACTTTTGTACTCTACGGGTATATAGTCTCCTTTAACAAGAACCACGAAATCAGGTCTCCCGCTAATATCATATTTATCTGATAACATTACGGGTGTATTTTCCTCGAGATCATCAATATATACAATCTGTCCTTCTGGTAGTCCGTATTTTTTTTGCAGAATATTCAGTTTATTTTCTTTTAATAGTGAAGAGTATAGCGCAAAAGATGCTCCGGCAAGCCACAAAACACCTACAATCTCAAAAATTATGCCAACCTCTTCCCTGCCCGGCAAAAAATAATAGATAAATAACGATAACAAGAGCAATAAAAATGATGAGTAAAGCACTATATTTAGCCATTTATTATAGTGTGTCAGATGCAAAATCAAAATCTCTATGATTCCTACAAGAATCCAGATAAATGAGATAATGAGCAATAATTGAAATATAGATAGATGCTTGATAAAGAAAGTAAGCCCAAAGATAGAAAGTATAGTTCCCACTACTGAGAATACCAATATTATAGTTTCAAGCTGTTTGAGGTCATCAATCAACGTTTTCTGTAAAAATCCACCTCTTGCAGCATCTTTATGTTTTGAAACACCTTCAGAAATATCCACTTTCTTAGTCTTGCTGATCTTCCAGTTAACTGGACAATACGCAAATTTTTCTAAATCTCCAGCAGAAATATAATGTTTTTGCACGTGCTCTTTTAAGCGCTCAATACTATTAAAATGTTTCTTAATTGAACTATATAGAAATGAGCGGTTTAATATTTTTGCGAGAAATATTAATATATATAAATCTTAATTCCTTATTATGATCGGAGCAATTTTGGCGGGCGGATATGGCAAGAGACTATTACCCCTTACTGAGAGCAAGCCGAAAGTTTTGCTGGAAATTAAAGAAAATTATACAATATTAGATAAACAACTTTTAGATATGAAAGATGCAGGCATAAAATCAGTATATCTTCTCACTGGTTATAAAGGCGAGATGATTGAAAATAGGTTTAAAAATGAATATAAAGGTATTGAGATAGTTTATTTGAAAGAGGAGACTCCGATGGGTACGCTCTGGTCAATCAGAAATCTGTATGAGTATATAGATGATGATATATTGCTTCGAAACGGAGACACTATCTGCGATGTGGACTTTAATAAGCTATTTAAATTTTACAGTAAGTATCAAAAGATCCTGACATTAGTCACGGTAAAAATGAGAAGTCCATACGGTATAATCAAGCTGAACAGGGCAAACATCATACAATTTCAAGAGAAGCCATTATTAAACTACTATATGAACGCAGGATATTACATTATCAAAAAAGAGGTTCAATCATATTTGAAAAGATCCTATTCAGAAACAGATATAGAAAAAACTGTGTTTCAGGATCTTGTCAATGATCGAGAGGCGGTAGCATATAAACATTCAGGATACTGGGCATCATTAGACTCTCTAAAAGATTATGAAGAGATAACTAAATTTTATAAAAATTTTGAATCGATCTAAACTGGATGTCAAATTATGAAAAGTTCAATTTTTAGTAAATATTTTATTAGATTTTTGTCAAATGTTCCATTAAATCGATAATGAATATGAAAAATACCTATTTTGCAATATTTTAAAAGTGTATTTATTTGTTAAGTTGCAAATCTGTCAGAGAAAAATTAACAGCAACTTTATTAGATAAACTATTTATATTATGATCCTTTTACATCTCTCTACCTATGATCGAACAGATGAAAGAGGTAGATAGTATATGGCTAAATCAATATATGTAAAATTTGAAGTACCAAAAGAGCTACAAGATAAAATATTAAGCGTTGTAGAAAAAGCAAAAGAAAGCGGGAAAATAAAAAAAGGAACCAATGAGGTTACTAAAGCAATCGAGAGAAATGAGGCTAAGTTTGTAGTAGTTGCAGAAGATGTAAACCCGCCCGAGGTCGTAGCACATGTACCATTACTTTGCGATGAGAAAGGAATAGTATATGGATTTGTAGCAACGATGAAAGATCTCGGCAATAAAATCGGGCTGAAATCTACAGCCAGCGTTGCAATATTGGATCTTGGCAAAGGTGAAGAGAGCTTTAAGAGTGTTAGTGAAGAAATATCTAAGATTAAAAAGTGATTTTAAATGGCTGAAGATAGTGCAACACCCTCCGAGGTTGTTGAAATTATGGGAAGAACCGGGATGACAGGCGAAGTCATTCAGGTTAAGGTCAGAGTATTGAGCGGTACTGACAAAGGCAGGATAATTACTAGAAATATTATAGGTCCAGTACAGATAGGGGACATACTAATGCTCAGAGAAACGGCAAGAGAAGCAAGAAAACTTGTGGCTAGGTGAAAAAATAATGGTAAGCAAGAGAGTATGTTCTTTCTGCGGGAACCCGTTTGAAGTAGGAACAGGAACAATGTTCATAAGGAAAGATGGCTCGGTTCTCTATTTTTGCAGCAGCAAATGCGAGAAAAACATGTTGAAGTTAAAGAGAATTCCAAGAAAAGTGTTATGGACCCAGAGCTATAAAGAAGAGAAGAAAGTAAGAATGCATATGGTGAAAAAGAGTGACGAAACAAACGTTAATACTACTAAAGCCTGATGCAGTACAGAGAAGTTTGATCGGTGACATAATCAGCAGGATAGAAAAAAAAGGACTGAAAATAGTAGCTTTGAAGATGTTGTTTGTCTCTCCAGATCTAGCAGAAAAGCTGTATGAGGTACATAAAGACAAGAAATTTTACACAGATCTGATGCTTTATATCACCTCAGGACCGATAGTAGCCATGGTGGTGGAAGGAGAGCAGGCAGTAGAAGTAGTGCGCTTGTTGATAGGCAGCACTGACGGTGCCAAAGCCTCGCCCGGTACTATAAGAGGAGACTTTGCTCTTAATATTCAGAAAAATGTAATACACGCATCTGACTCGGAAGAACGTGCTAAATTTGAAATTTCAATATTCTTTAACAGTGCAGAAATATTGAGCTATAAAAAATCAGACATGAATTGGATATATTAACCTATTCTTCTTTTTTTATTGCAAGTATCGGATATAATAACACTTCTTTTAAGCTAGTTTGTGCGGTTAAAAGCATTACAAGCCGATCAATGCCAATGCCAATTCCGCCTGCATTGGGCATGCCAACTCTCAAGGCATCAATAAAATCCTGGTCAAACTGCTGTGCTTCTTCATCTCCCAGATTTCTCAGCGCAGTTTCTTCTTTCAAAGTTTGCTCTTGCCTGATCGGGTCATTCAGCTCAGAATAGCCGTTTGCAAGCTCCATGCCATTTACAAAAAATTCAAATCTCTCAATAAGTTCAGGATCATCCCTGTGAATCTTGCACAGAGGGGTGCTCTCTTTTGGATAGTCTATGACAAATGTGGGTTCTATAAGTTCTTCTTCGCATAATGTTTCGAAAAGCTTTGTGATTGCCAATCCTCTGCTATATTTTACCAGTTTTATACCATGCTGCAAAACCAGTTTTTGCAGCTCTTCATCGCTGATAGTTTTAGGATCTATCCCTTTTTCGCGCAATAGAGAATACATAGTTACGCGTCTCCATGGCTTTGACAGGTCTAACTGGTGATCTTTAAAATCTATCAGGTAAGAACCATTCACTTTCAAAGCTACAGATTTCAACATCTGTTCTGCCAGGTCCATCATGTCATTGTAATCTCTGTAGGCTTCATATATCTCAATCATAGTAAATTCAGGGTTATGAGTGGTGTCTATGTCCTCGTTCCTGAAATCTTTTGCAATCTCATAGACTTTTGTATATCCTCCAACAAGCAACCTTTTTAGATACAGTTCGTCAGATATTCTCAGATAATAGTTCTGTTTTATTGAATTTACCAGCGTGATAAAAGGCTTGGCATTTGCACCACCATATATAGGCTGTAAAACCGGGGTCTCAAATTCTATATATTCTCTTTGATCAAGATAGTTTCTGATCTCTCTTATGATCTTGGATCGTTTCAAGAAAATTTCAAACACGTTTTTATTTAGTAGCAAATCTAGATATCGGGCCCTGTAGCGAGTCTCAACATCCTCAAGTCCGAACCACTGGTGTGGTAGATCATATAAAGACTTTGCAAGAATCTCAAAATTTAAAACTAATATGCTCAGCTCTCCACGCTGGGTTCTTGTTATTGTACCTTCACACCATATAAAATCGCCACGATCTAGATACTTGTTAAAAAACTCAAATTTTTCTTTTAAAACCTCGCTTTTTAGATATAACTGAATTTTAAAGCCATTATCTACAATATCCCCAAATGCCACTTTTCCATGAAATCTAAGCGCAAATATTCGCCCTGATATTTTTTCAGTATGGTCCATGAAAAGTTCTGGATTACCTACTATTTTTTCAATAGTAGTGCTATTTTCCAGTTTTGATGGATAAAGATTAACATGCATCTGTGCTAGTTCTTCTACAAGTTTTAGGCGGTGTTCAAAATCTTTTCGCTGAGCCATTTTTTTCAACCGGTAACAGTGTTCTTGATATTTTCCAATCTTGTCTGAATCCTAGCTATTGCAAATTCAAGTACTTCTCTAGCCTTTAGCGAGCCATCAGTTTCAAACTGGAATATTATATCTGTATCATCTTCTCTGTACTTTATCTGTTTGTCTGAATAAAGTTCACCAGTTAATGGAGTTGGATAAATGTCAGTCACAACTAAATGATTTTCTTCAGTTCTGACAACGTTTTTCTTTGCTTTTTCCATAAATTTCACTGCAAGTGCAGAGTTTTTTGGAAGCATGTATTCTCTGTAATATCTATAAGATACTCCACTCGTAACCTGCCATTTAGCATGCTCTTTCGCAGTGCCCAAAATTGCCTCTGCCTCAACCAGAATCGCCTGCTTTTCCTTTAATTTCAGAATGGGTATATTCTTTTCAACAGGCTCAAATTCTTTCACGTTACCTATTGGTACCAGATCTCCAGAGTATACAATTGCAGGCCCAAACTTGTTCAGATAATATGCTACAGTACAGCTTGGGCAACTTTGATCTGCAGGATGAGAGCACTCTTTTTTAAACTTCATTTTCAAATCTGTGGGTAGTGGAACCAATCCCAATCTTAAAGAGATTACCTCATCAAAAAGAGGAGTTATACTATCATATGAATTTTTGTCCTGATCCTGTAGCCTGCCATGATGAAATTTCACCTTGTCGATTGCAAGCTTTGGAATATCATTTATCAATGTTCTTCTCAACATATTGGCAATAGAATAATTTATATTTGTAATCTCAAATTTTATATATCTTTCTTGATCTTCCAAAATTTTAATATTCATAGTTTCCTCCACTATTTAATTTATGCCGCGAGTTTTTATTTAACGTAAACATTATATTCATATCTTTTACCTTTCAAATAAAAATAAGGAAAAAGTTACACTCTTCTGCCCCTCTTGCCGCCCTTTCTTCTGGTGCCGTCATGAGGTAAGGGAGTAACATCTTCAATTCTGATAATCTTGAACCCTGATCTAGTCAATGCTCTTATAGCAGCTTGTGCCCCAGGACCTGGATTGTGGCTTTTGCTGCCACCGGGAGCACGAACTTTTATTATCAGATCCGTAATTCCTTTCTCTCTCAACTTTTCTGTAATAATGTCCGATGCTTTCATGGCTGCATACGGAGATGATTCATCTCTGTCTGCCTTAACAACCATTCCACCAGTAGCCTTTGCTAGGGTCTCTGCACCGGTCAGGTCAGTAACGGTTATAATCGTGTTATTGTGAGATGCAAATAAGTGTGCCACTGCCGTTTTACTCATTTGTTTCACCCTCTTTCAGTTCCTCTTTCTGCGCTTCTTTAACACGCATTGGGTGAAGTTCGTTACTTAATGGTGAATTCTCTTTATAATTTAACAATGGCTCTTCCTCTTTTTTAACCATGTAGCTGGGAATGCTTACAGCACGGTCACCTATTGATATGTGTCCATGAACGATAAATTGGCGTGCTTGTCTCGGTGTATTTGCCAGACCTTTCATGTATACTAATGTTTCTAATCTGCGATCTAATATGTTTTCAACAGTTAATGATAATATGCTATCTAAATTGGCACTGTTTTCATTGAGCATCCCGTAATTTATCAGCTTTTTTGATAGCTCTTTTAACTCTTTCTGAGCCTGTACGTCATTATATCTCAACTTAGCCTGTAACTCAATGGCTTTTGCCCTGTATGATCTCAATACAGACATAGCCTTCCATATTTCTCTTTTATTTTTCAATCCATACTTGGATCTCAGATTATTCTCATCTTTAATACGCTTCATTTCCCAAGGATTTCGTGGTGATTCATATGTTTTTCTGTCAAATTTAGGATCGCCCATTATCATTTCACCTCTGGTTTAGCTTCTGTCTTTGTCTCTGGTCTCTTCTTGCCAAGACTTATGGACATGCCAACCCTACCATTAGCTTTTGTTCTCTGGCCTCTGACCGGCAAACCACGCTCATGTCGAATGCCTTTATATGCTCTCATCTTTTTCATTATATTTACATCATCCTGTACCTGCAAATCAAGATCAACACCTATCTTGTGGAAACTTTCTCCTGTAATAGGATCTTCTCTTCTGTTCATCATCCACTCTGGAAGGTATTGGTTTATATCTTTTTCAATCGCGTTTTTCAGAAGCTCTACCTGTTGATCGGTCAGGTTACCCATCTTTTCCTGCGCGGGTATGTCAATTTGCCTAATAATAGAATTAGCTAATCTATATCCTATTCCTTTAATCTCAGCTATACCATATAGTACAGATTTATTACCATCAATATTTGTATTTGCGATTCTGACGATGTATTTGAAGTCTTTCTTATCTACTTTATCTACCATAATGACCACTCAAAATTTTTTTAACGATTTGTAAAAATCCAATAATGGTAACATATATATGAATTTTGCTTCAATTGTTTTTCTAGAATATATATAAAATAATTGTATATATTTAAAAAACAACCAAAAAAATTAATTAAAAAGTGAGGTTACCTTTTTTTATATGTTATCATGGAAAATTGATAAAAACGTATTTCATATATTTTTCAATAGATCAGTAAATGTTTTGAGCACCTCTATAAATGGTACAGGTATTGACAATATTGAAGAGATCCAGAACATTACTGTGCCAAAAGATTTTAAAATTACAGTTGAGGAATTCTTGCAATCATATAAATCAAATGCTCTGCTATTTTTAACCGCAGTGAACATAAATAGTACTGTTCACTTATCAGGAAAACTGGCAGAAGTTTTTTTGACATGCGGTTACTCAAACGCTACAACACCTATGAAAAAGAATGGTAGGGTGGGTACCGTGAATATTTTCATAAACACTTTTTCAGAGATAAGCATCGCTGGTGCCATAAATCTGGTTATGGTTGCAACTGAAGCAAAGGCATTGGCATTTATAAACTCTAATATAAAAGACGAGGATGGAAACATTGCCACCGGAACCGGAACTGATGCCATTGCGATTTTTCCAGTGTCTGAAAAAGGTGAAAAGTATACGGGCATGCATACAGATCTCGGAAAAGATGTTGCAGCGCTTGTATATTCGGCATGTATGAATTCAATATCAAAAAGTGAATAGTATAGTTAAAAAAGAGCAGTTAAAAATCTTTAAAATGAATAATATTTAGCGCATTGTCAGTTCTAAAAAAATAGAGAAACAAAATTTCACGCAGATAATATCTTTTTCAAAAAACCATAAAAAAATTTTTAAACATTATATACATTCTAAAAAGAAATAAGGTGAGCTAATTGAAAGTAAAGTTTGATAAAACTGTAAAGGACATGAAGGCAGTATGGTTCGAAAATAAATATGTGCTGTTTATTGACCAGAGAAAGATCCCAGACTCCATTGAGTTATATACTGCTAAAGATTATGAAGATGTTGCATATGCTATAGAGACCATGGTTGTGCGCGGAGCGCCGGCGATAGGTGTTGCTGCTGCTTACGGCATTGCACAGGCAGCATTACAGGGCAAGAACTTGGATGTGGCATTTGAGCGTCTAAAAAAGACCAGGCCTACAGCATATGATCTTTTCTATGCACTAAATTATATGAAAAACAATATGAAACATAAAGATCCTGTGGTTCTGGCAGAAGAATACGCAACCTCGATCATTACAAAATGCGAGAAGATCGGCATATATGGAAACGAGCTGATTAAGCAGAATGACAAGATACTTACTCACTGCAATGCTGGAGCTCTGGCGGTAGTGGACTGGGGCACTGCACTGGCACCGATGAGAATGGCCAAGAATATGAACAAGAACATATTTGTTTGGGTCGATGAAACCAGACCGAGACTGCAGGGTGCCAGATTGACCTCATGGGAGCTTATACAGGAAGACATACCGCACAAGGTTATTGCAGATAATGTGTCAGGGTCACTGATGCATAGAAAACAGGTGGACATGGTCATTGTAGGTGCGGACAGAATTGCTAAAAATGGAGATTTTGCGAACAAGATCGGCACTTACGAAAAAGCGGTGCTGGCTAAGGAAAATAATGTACC
>JAVYRZ010000016.1 GCA_038729465.1 Thermoplasmata archaeon | reverse complement strand
CGGCATTGGAGAATCTGAAGGATCCACAGACAGAGTTGCCGAAGCAGTTGATGACGCTGTAAACTCTCCGCTTATAGAAGCAGATATTGCACAGGCTAAAGGGGCATTAATCAGAATAGTCGGAGATCCCCAGATGAGCGTTACAGAAGCACAGAGAGCTGCAGAATTGATACAGAAAAGAATAAATCCAATGGCCAAGATAATATGGGGAGCCTCGATTGATCCCACTATGGAAGGAAAAATAAAGGTACTGGTAGTTCTTACCGGTGTAAAGTCACCATATATATTAGATACGAATGCAACTCTTTCTTCAATGAAAAAAGCTGCAAAAATATCAAGTGTAGACTCAAATATAGATATAATTGAGTAAATATCTTTTCTATTTTTTTATCTTTTTTTACTGTTAAATTTTTATTTCCAAAAAATTTCTGGTGATTTTACAAGAGGGGTCTGAATTAAAAAAATAGAAATAAAAAAGAAATTAATGTAAATTTTATAGATATTTATTTTTTCTAGCTGGTTTAAATACAAACTTTTTCTTTTCCGGTACATTTATTACAGCTTTAGTCCTTGGGTTTTTAGCTTTTTTGGCTTTTTGTACTCTTCTTGTAAAGGTCCCAAATTCTTTAATTGCTACTTTTTCTCCTTTATTAACAGATGTCATTACTTCGCTAAAAAAAGTATCTAGGACTTTTTTTACATCTTTCTCTTTCACGCTTGTGCTCTTTGCTATTTTTTTTCGCATATCTGTAATTCCTGCCATATATCACACCTCTAATAATAAGATATAAAATTGATATATTTATATCTTTCTCCAATATTGGCTGTATTACAATCTTTAGATATTTTATTACACTAGAAAAATAATTGATAATTATTTAAAAATAATGAATTTTATGATTTGGTTTAATTATCAATTTTGTGTGTATTATACATCATTTTATCAACTCTTATAAATTGTGAATTATGCAAGTTTATGATTTTTATAGATATAATACCCGCTCTTTTGGGCTGCTAAAATATTGTTGACCGTTCAATATTAAATCTAGCTTTTTTATAGATGTTTAAAACATCATTTAAAGAAAAGATTAATAATGTTATTATAAATTATCTATTATGCGAGCTTTGATAATTGGAAGATTCCAACCGTTCCACATGGGGCATTTACAGATGGTAAAAGATGTAGCTAAAAATCATGAGTCTATTATCATAGGGATAGGTAGTGCGCAGGAATCTCATACATTGGAAAATCCATTTACCGCTGGGGAAAGACATCTTATGATCTCGAGAACACTCGAAACCTATAGTATGACAAATTATTTTTTAGTACCTATTGAAGATATACATCGAAATGCAGTATGGGTTTCGCATGTTGAATCTATTTCTCCACCATTTCAGATTGTATACACGGCAAATCCGCTTAATAGGAGACTGTTTTTAGAGAAAGGGTATATTGTTAGAACACCATTTTTATATGATCGCAAAAAATTCTCCGGAACTGAGATAAGAAAAAGAATAATAAAAAATGAAGGGTGGGAAATGTTGGTTCCAAAAGAAGTAATGGATGTGATAAAAGAGATAGATGGCATAAACAGATTAAAAAGCTTAGCTGAAACAGACGAGGAATGATGTCCTCTTGCAAATATTAAAATTTTTCAAAAATCATTTAAAAGATAATACAAGATATGATCCAAACATACTGTTTCAAGGTGAAGTTTTTAAAAAAATTACTAATTGTCTATATCTTATTTATGCAACTGTTCAATAAAAGTATATTTAGTAGGTTGTACATTATAAAAATTACAAGAAAGGTGATATAAGATGGATGTAGAGTTGCATAGAGGTTTGAAAGGAGTATACATAACCAATACCGAGTTATGCTATATAGACGGACAGAACGGCAAGTTGTATTATAGAGGGTATCCAATAGAGGACCTGGCTGCAAAATCGAATTTTGAAGAGACTTCGTATCTTCTTCTGAATGGAAAATTGCCTACCAAAAACGAACTTGATGATTTTAAAAAATCATTGGTAAAAAATAGAGAAATACCAGAAGAAGTTTTGGACACAATCAAAAAGATTGGAAAAATTGCACACCCAATGGATACTTTGAGAAGCGCAGTATCTATGCTTTCAGCATATGACAAAAACATAACCAATACAAAGCCTGAAGAAAATTATAGAAGAGCTATAGAACTCACTGCAAAGATTGCATCAATTGTAGCAATGACTAAGAGAGTTAGAGAAAACAAGAAGATAATTGAACCGGACGCGAGTCTAGATCATGCTGCAAACTTTATGCACATGATGGGGCTTAACACTGATCAGTTATCTGTGAAAACAATGGATGTAGCTTTGATTTTACATCTTGAACATGGGATGAATGCGTCTACGTTTTCCTGTGTAGTCACTGCATCAACATTGGCAGATTTGTATGCAGCTATTACCTCAGGTATTGCTACTTTAAAAGGTCCTTTACACGGTGGCGCTAATGAAAAAGCACTTGCGATGTACAGGGCTATTGGAAAGCCAGAAAATGTTGAAACATATATTCATGAATCTTTCGATAGAAAAGATAGAATAATGGGCTTTGGTCACAGAGTTTACAAGAACTATGACCCCAGAGCAAAAATCTTGAGAAAGTACATGGAGGATATTGGTAATAGAAACGGAGACAAGGAAAACCTCTTGAAAATTGCATTAAAAGTAGAAGACATGATGATAAAAGAACTTGGTACTACAAAAGGTATCTGGCCAAATGTAGATTCCTTCTCGGGAGTTGTATACAACGATCTGGGAATACCGATAGATATGTTCACTCCGATCTTTGCTGTTGGAAGGATTGTTGGATGGAGCGCACATGTAATGGAATATCTTAAAGAAAACGAATTGTTGAGACCTCTTGACAATTATATCGGCAAGCTAGACCTGAAGTATGTACCAATAGAGAATAGATAAAAAATTTTATTTTTTATCTTTTTTGGATATTTATTTTTGCAAGTCTTACTTTATTATTACCTATATTTATGCCCTCTCTGTTTCTTCTATTAAGGCACTAAGACCATGTGAAACATCGTAAGCTTTTAGATCATAGCTATTTATAAGGTCCTAGATTTTTTAAAAGATTTAATCCAATATTTTTTTGTAAGCATCGACAACTATAGAAAATATTTAAATCAAGAAAAATAAAAAATGAGAATTCTAAGTTTTTTCAAGATTTCTATAGAATGGTATAAAAAGTCATAAATGCAAATATATATTTCATAAGAAAAGAGTGCTAAAAGATATACCGCAAATCTAATAAAAAGGGGCAATAATAGTTTCAGAAGAGTATAAAAAAGTAGATACGCAAGAGTTATGATGCAGATTTCTATATTTTTAAAGTAAGAGGGTTAAAAGAAGATAAAAATGCAATTAGAGGATACAAAAAAATTAAATAATTTATCAATTATAATGATTTCAGAGAGTGGATCTAATGAGTGATAAAATTTTAATAGAGCAAGATAGATTCAAAACACCAAGTAGAAGTGGTTCTTTAATATCTTCTGATAGCGACATTATTGAAAATAAGAGAGAGGTCGCTATAATTGCTGCAGGGATGACCCAGTTTGGGAAAGCCAGAAGAGACTCTACTCAAGAAGAATTAGTAATGGAAGCAGCAAGAATGGCTCTTTTCGAAAATGACCTTAACATTGATGCCTTGGATGTAAAGAGTATGATAGATGGTACAGTAGTGAGCTATTTTTCAGATCATTTTGAAAAACAGCTGTTATTTGGAGCTATAATCCGTGATTATTTAGGATTAAATCCAATACAGAGTGTAAGAGCTGAGGGTGGTGGCGCTACAGGAGGATTAGGAGTTAAGACTGGTTTTGAGATGGTAAAATCTGGTAATGCGGATCTAGTACTGGTAGCAGGATTTGAAAAAATGTCAGAAGTCTCGACTAGCAAAGGTAATGAGTTTATAGCTTTAGCTTCAGACACAGATTTTGATTATCAGGTTGGGGGTTTTTACACTGCCTATTACGCTGCAATGGCAAATAGGTATATGTACGAGTTTGGCATCACGGAAAAGCAACTTGCTAAAGTAGCAGTAAAAAATAGAAATAACGCTCAATACAACTTTTTTGCGCAGACTAATGCAAAAAACCCGTTCTCAACAAAGAGCACATCGGGTTTTATAACTATAAATGATGTTTACAAATCAGACATTATTGCCACGCCATTAAAAAGACTTGATTGCTGCTTAATGAGTGATGGTGCTGCGGTGGTTTTATTAGCGGAAAAAAACCTTGCAAAAAAACTAACTAAGCATCCTGTATTAATCAGCGGTGTCGGTGGCGGCACAGATACTATGAGGCCCGGAGACAGACCAACCATTAAGGGTGGGCTTATTAGTGAAAATTTATTATTGCCACATGAAAAAGCAGAATGGTATGAAAACATGGTTTATCCAGGCTTACATTCATTTAGGGCTGGCAGAAAAGCGGCTAAGATGGCATATACTATGGCTGGAATAAAAGATCCGTTGCAAGAGATTGATGTTGTAGAACTTCACGATGCCTTTACTTCTTCAGAGCTCCAGACATATGAAGATCTTGGGCTGGCAAGATATGGAGAGGGTGGTAAATTTATAGACACTGGTAAGTTTGACGATAAAAAAGGTGTATTTGAAGACATAAATCCAAAATTAGGGAATAGGATACATATAAATCCCTCTGGGGGATTAATAGGGTGTATGCACGCCGTTGGAGCCACTGGCATAATGCAAATCGGCAGCGTTTTTTGGCAGATTCAGAACAGTATTGAAAAGTTCTATGGCAGTGATAAACTACAGGTTAAAAATGCGAAAAGAGGTTTAGCGCACAGTCATGCTGGTACTGGCTCAGATGTGACTGTATTTGTCTTAGATAAAGGATGGTGAAAAAATATGGTAATAAGTGAGCAATATAGATCTAAAAATAAGGATGCATTAGTGCTAGAACAGCCGTATAATATACTTTATAAACACAGCTTTGGAGAAGTTTCCAGATATTTTAAAGGTTTGCATGAACATAAACTTATGGGCACCATCTGCAGAAATAAAGAGCATCATAAAAACAAACAAGATATTCTGTTTCTACCTCCTAGAGCAGATTGCCCGGAATGTATGAAAGAATTGGATGAATGGATAGAGATACAGAATATGGATATAAGAATATACACCTTCACAAACATGTATTTTGCAGGCGAGAGCTTCTTAGATAAACTTCCTTTAACACTGATTAATATCGATGTACAGGGATTTGATAATTCTTATTCTAAGCTTATAAGCATTCTCGTAACCGATGAAAAGGGAGAGATAAATATAGACAAGAAAGATGTAAGGATAGGTATGAAAATTAAGCCTAAGTTTAAGGATTTACCGCTAGAAAAAGTGGATGCTTCTACTCTCTATTTTGTACCGTTAGAAAAATGATAAGATATATCCATATTCAAAAACATATTTTTATTTTTTAAACTGATTTTTTTAATGAGAGAATAGTCATAATTCTGTGGGTTATCAACCTTAACATTCATTAAAATCCAAGAAAAAACTGCGAAAAGTAAATTTATGATAAGGCAAATATCATATTTATGGATATTAAAAATATTAAGTATCTTTGTATTATTATATGTCTATGTTATTCGCTATCATATATTGCACTAAATATATATAGTATAAATATATCTAACATATAGGGATATATCTGAAACAAAAGAAGATTAAAAGATTGTATATGAGGAGGAATGGACTATGAAATGGATCTACTATGATAGGAATAAAAAAGTGATAGCTCTGGTAATAATAGTAATGTTAATGAGCCCAATACTTATCTTTTGTTTAACGACCGATTATGCTCCAAATCAGTATAATGCGAAGGCTCAAATATCAGGATCTTTACCTATATATATGTCTCCATTAGATGAAAACATTTTTGGCTTAATACATTCGAACATTGCCAATGTAATATTGACTAATTCATTCACTGCTCCCAATGTTACTGTAATGTTGTTGGGATATAATTATCTGACTGAAACCAGTTCTACGGGGCTATTAAATATGTTTTCTACGAAAATACATAACGGATATGGATTTTCTGTTATAATATATGGATCATACAGCCAGAGACATAGATTTTTTGATGCCTGGTTTGAAGCATTACAACTTAATAAATTAAGAATGCCAGTTGTTTTTGCATATACTTTTAACGAGAATAAAAGCAATTTACAATTAGATCCTTTCATTTACAGCGCACCGGCTGTAGCTATTTCTTTTGCACCGTTTGGTATGTATGTCATCCCTAACGGTACAAATATATATGGAGGGATTATCACTGCGGTCAACAAATTTTCAAATGAAGCAACTGTAAATGGAGGTTTGATTTCGGATTATATGAATCAAAAACAATCTCCATATTCTCCGATGGTAATCAATGAAAACACTTTCACTAGTTACCTAGGCTATTTAGGGTGGTATTCAAATAGTGCATATTCATATGTATGGCCATTTGGACCTACTGTAAAAGCTGCCACTCAAGAAACTGCAGTAGATTATTATGAGGCACAAACTACTAATGCAAAAGGTACATGGTACTTTTTCTTAGCCTATACTCGCAATACGGTCTATATGTATTCATATTCCAGGTATTCATTTACCTTAAGTAACATGGAGTCTATTACTAACTGGAATACAAGTAAATTTGCAGGGCAGGTGCTTTATGATTGGGCTCCTACCAATAGTGGCTCAACCTCAGATATGACCTATTCTCTTTCTGCAGGTGTTAGCGGCGTTGGCGTCTCTGTAAGTTACAGTGAACAAAATGGGATACCAATCGAGTGGCAGGACAAAACAAATCCGAGCTCTGGCTATGTAAATACTGCTGAGCAGTTAGGCAGTATCAGAGACCCTGCAAAAGATTACGTAACTTATGAGGTAAATCCATCCTCTATTGGATTATTAGATCCGACCAAATCAGGAGGTTATCCACCAATAATAGGCGCACAAATATTCGATGTGAACGGAGGAAATGAAAACATTTTCATTTCTGGATGGTCATCACAACTATCATGGAATTTTGCATTATGGCCTAGTTCTGTAAATCTTAATGGAAGTACATGGAACAGTAGCTAAACATCAAGATATAATAAGAGTGATAAAAAGTAAATAACAACACAATTTCTATATTTTTTTATTAAATACATTTCTAATTTTGCGTTAAAATTTGCATTCTACCCCCGCGTTATCATTTGAATTTCTCAAGATCTTGGTAAGTTCGTATAACTCGCGCCATATCAAGCTTCGCTACGTATATGCTTGCATCTTATGTCTCTATCATTGTCAACTCGTGATCATATGGAGAATCTATTCTGAAACTATTGGGGTCTTAGATCTGCATAATGCACGATATTTGCTCTTCTCCATTGTCTCTCTTTTCTTTAAGCTCTATTTTAAACTTTCATATAAGCGCCGGAGGGGAGATTTGAACTCCCGCTCCCCTTAACGGAGAACAGGCTCTCCAGGCCTGCGCCTTTGCCGCTCGGCTACTCCGGCAATAAATATATCAGAGTGGGTTAGGAAAATTTTCATCCCATATCTTGCGAATGGGAACTCCCGGCTCCTACGCGTTAAAAGTTTATTCTGAAGAAGATCAAGTAGGAATATCAATTTCAGATGATATAAATAAATGCATTATATGAACTTTACGGGGAGTTCGATGGTATAAATAAAACGTTAAATCAATTGTTATTTAACATTAAATCCATACGTATTAGAAATTATTTGTCATAGATTTTCTTTAAAAGTACATACTTCATACATTTTTATATCTCAGAAATCAGCCATTTTCTGAGCCTTTTTACCTGTAGCTATATAAATGTGACCTAACGGTTTATTACCGACATACGGAGAGTTCAAAAACACACACACGTATCCCTAAAAAACCTAGATACCTTTTATTTACTGTTCTAACCTTTAAACATAAGATTTAAATAATATATCGATATATAAGTTATCTATGACTGAAATAGATATTACTGCTAAAAAAATACGTTTGAGTTTGATATATACATCATTAGGGCACTTTTTAAATGATGGTGCTTACTTTTTGTTTCCAATAGTAGCCACATTTTTCTCTGTTCAAAAAGGGTTTTCGCCACTGATGATTACGACAATGTTTGCAGCTTTTTATGCAGCATCTATGATATTCACAACGTTGGTAAGTTCGCTGGTAGATAAAAGCGGAAAATTTGCTGAAAATTTGTCGATTGGTATTTTCTTGATTTCTTTAGGTCTATTGGGGCTTGGTTACTCTTTATCATTATCGAAAGGAAACTGGCTTTTTACCATGACCATATTATCCTCTTTAGTAATGGGTATTGGTAGTGGATATTACCATCCTCTTGGCGCTGCAGTTATACAGAATGTATCCCCCAAGAAACTTCTTGGAAAAGCACTGGGAATAAATGGAGGGCTTGGAAGCGTGGGAAGAGCAATTTACCCCACAATTTTATACACTTTGATTGTAGTGTATTATTATAGTGTTTCGTTAGCCATAATAGCGGCGATTGGATTTATAGGAGCTGCAATAATGTGGTTAGGTCTTCGTAATATAATTCCTAAAAAAGATGGAAAAATAGATAATAGTATCCGTAAACCTATTAAGAATGCTCTTACTAGTGGAATTCTGATCCTAGCTATTGTTACATTTTTAAGATCCCTTGCAACACAGGGGATACTTAGCTGGATACCATTCTATATAACATATACCAAAGGTCTTGGATTAGGCTTATCATTAGGAATCACAATGACTATAATGTATACAGTAGCAATATTCGGGCAACCATTTTTTGGGATTATGGTTGACAAATTTGATAAAAAATGGTTACTTATAGTAACTACAATAGGCACAGGAATAGCAACACTGGGGTATGTTCTTACTGAAGGTTATATAAGTATGACTTTACTTGTCATTTTTGCCTTTTTTAACTTCAGCAGTTTTCCACTGCTGATGTCTTTGACGAAAGATTATGTTTCTAGCACATCCTCTGTAAGCAATTCCATGGTATGGGGTATTGCTAGTGGCGGCGGAATGGTGTTAGGGCCAATAATAGTTGGTGGTATACTAGTAAATAGCTACTCTAAATTAGCATACACATATGAGATCTTGGCAGTTATGATAATAATAATAGGATTTCTAACATTTTTGTTGCCAAAATCAACTGAAAAATCTAAAATGCCTCTTTTTTAATTTTGTATCTTTTTATTTTGTAATATTCTTAATTTAGCCCATAGAAAACAACTTTTTGGATATTTCTCATTAATTAACTTTAAAATGTTTGCAAATATAATTAAAAGATAGTAACTGGTCAAGTATCTGAAATTAAGATAAGAAATTAGCATTATGCATAATTTTTACCATATTTAAAAGATGAAAAATTCATTTTTATTTTGTAATAATAAATTAATAATATATTGTATTAGAGGCACTTTTTTTAGATGAAAATTTTATAACACTGATCTATTACAAAAAATAGAAATATTTATCTACATCTTAAATATTAATAAATATCTATGGTACATGTTATAGTTGTCCACAGTTGGGAAGATTCCCAAAAGGATAAAGTAATGGACTTTGCGAAACAAGTCAGTGATATGGCTAAAAATAAAAAACTACCGAAAGAGTTAAAGCTGTTGAGCATCGATCTAGCAGAAAACAAGAATATGGCTGTTTGCAATTGGGATGTAGATTCCGTAGATCATCTTATGCAGGTAGCCGGGCAGTTAAAACCAACTTGGAAAATAGATGCTTTTGCAGCAAAGAGCGTTTACAAAAAAGGTCTTTTATAAATTTTTTATTTCTTTTTTATTTCTGTAACATTATTACTATTTCTCAAAAATATACTATTTAAAACAACGTATTAAAGGATAATTTTTCCAGATTCCTTTTTAGATATGTTTATGAAAAAATTTTTATTTCAATATATTATTAATTCAAGATAAATTTATATATGAGTTTGTAAGTATTAGTTCATGCCATGGTTCGAATAGAGCAGAAAATGGAAAATGTACCCAGATGTATTACTGGCATTGAAGGCTTAGATAATATATTAAATGGGGGTATCCCAAGAGGAAATACTGTTTTAGTTACCGGCTCTTGTGGTACTGGAAAAACTACATTAAGCTTGGAATTTCTGGTTCATGGCTGTGAGAATGATGAGACCTCACTATATTTATCTGTTACAGAAGCTTCTGAAAAACTTTTTAAGAATATGATTCCATATACATTTTTAACAGATAAGATCCTAAAAAGCAAAAAGATGATAGCTATAGATCTTCCCGACATTTATGAAAAATTGGGTTTAAACAAGCTAGAATTCTCTATGGATGAAATTGATATACTAATAAACTCAATCATCTCTCTGGTAAGAGATCTCAATGTAAAACGATTGGTTATAGATTCTATTACCTCAATTTGTTACAGGTTGAATACGGAAGAAAAGATCAGAGAATTTATATTAAGATTAGGCAAAGGATTATCAGAGTTAGGATGCACTACATTGCTTGTATCTGAACTATTACCTTCTGCAAAAGGGTATTCACAGTATGGCGTCGAAGAGGCAATAGCAGATGGGATAGTTCTTTTAGGAAATCTAGAAAGAAGAGGGGACCTCTTAAGAACTGTCCAAATTATAAAGATGAGAGGAACTACTCATTCTAGAGCTAAATATGTCTTAGATCTGACCTCAATGGGCATATTATTAGCACCCTTATTAAAAGGAGGAAGTGTGGAAGTGAGGTGACCAATTTATGAGTTTATCTCCAGATTTTTCTAAGAAATTATTAGATTTGCAGGAATCTGCATCGGTATCTATACAGATTTCTATTAACACCTACTTTGATGTAATAAAAACACTTGTTGATGATTTTTCTACTAAGAAAGGTACAAATATATTTTATATTTCCGCTACGATACCTTCTAGAAACATATACAGTGTTTTGGAAATGTACGGGACCAATACTGCCAATCTATACTTTGTAGATTGCATCTCGCACATAATGATGAGCACTACAGAATATAGTGATAAGATTTTGTATGTTGAAAGCCCAACAATGTTAGAGACAATAATGATAAAAATTGATTTTTTGCACAGAAAATTCAAAGATAGACCAAGCTTAGTAATAATAGATTCTGTAAACTCTCTAGCCATACACAACGATCTAAAAATTTTATCCGAATTCTTGCATATTTTTGTAACTAATTTAAGAGCTAAAAGCTCTTATTTATTCATACTTTCTATGAAAGAACAGAGCAATGCGGAGATTAACAATACCCTGAATTTAGTGAGCGATGAGATAATTAATAGCGAATAACTAGCAGGGGGTTCAAAATTATGAAAGTTACTACTACAGGAATAAAAAATCTGGACGAATGGTTGATGGATGGTATACCTTTAGGGTATACTACACTGATCACGGGGAACCCCGGCGCAGGTATAGAATTATTTGCAAAGCAATTTGCAGGATCTCACGAAGAAGATGAAAATGTAGTATATTTTACCACTGCAGAGAGAGACGAGGACCTTCTCTCTATATTTAATAACTTTAAATGGAAGTCAGATATAAAAATTGTAAATATTGGATCTCTCTACTATAGGACAGTTTTGGAAAAAGAGTTAGAAATCAGTAAATATAGGGAAGAGGGAATCCCTGCTGGAGAACTATTAACTCCTAGCCGTTATAACCCAACCAAAAAAGTTGATTTCATGACCATGATTACGTATGAGATTTCTAAATTAAAACCACCTTTCAGGCTGATCATTGATTCATTAGATTTTTTTCTTAGCTTAGGAGAGGGGTCTCGTATGATCTCCTCATTAAGAACTATTAAATCTCATACCCAGCATAATGATGGTACTGCGCTAATAACAATACTTACTAGCCTTGGTTCTCAGTCAGTAGAGATGGCTATCGAAGAGATTGTTGACATTATATTCAGTATGGAGATGATCAGAACCGAAACTGGGATAGAGCGCTTATTTACCATTAAAAAATTCAGGAATCACCCTGAAAAAGCAGGAATTTTCAGATATGAAGTTACAGATTCTGGCATAAACATAAAACCATTTAAATAGCATCTCTCTTTTATCATATTAAGAGAGCGTGAGACTATTAAAGAAAAAGATTGGATAAGACTTGAAAACGCATTTACGTCTATATTCAGTGAATACGATAAAATGAACCATTTTATGTCTTTAGGCAATGATATAGCACTTAGGTTAGAGGCTATTAAAAATATTCCTGAAAACTCTCTAGTACTAGATGCAGGTTGTGGGCCCGGCATAATGTCCAAAATTGCATTACTTGAAATAAATCCAAAAAAGATAGTAATGCTAGACCCAAATAAATTTTTATTAGACAATATTTCCATAGATTCTAGCAAGATTGAAAAAGTGAATGGAACATTTGAAAACTTACCATTTGCAGACTCTTATTTTGATGCTGTTATGTGTGGTTTTTCATTTAGAGATGCCATTGATTTTAAAAAAGCTTCTTCTGAGCTAGCCAGAGTAATAAAAAAAGATGGGTTATTAGTTTTAGTAGATCTCGGTAAACCAGACAATATTTTAAGATATTTCTTCTATGTTTATTTAGCAATAATGCCTACCAGTTTAATATTATTTCTAAACCGGAAAAAACTAAAAGATTATTTCACATTATATAAGACATTTAGAAATTATATAACATATTCAGAGATTCAAACATTATTTAAAAATAATGGCATGAAACTTTTTAAATTCAGGAAAATTTTAATGGGCGGTTTAATTTATATGATCTGGAGAAAGGAGTAGTATTATGTTTAAAGATTTAAGAGAGTATATAGAAACTTTAAAAAACCATAACATGCTTAAAGAAATTAATACAGAGATAAGTGCAGATCTTCAAATTTCCAAGATCTTGAGAGAGTACCTTCCTTTAAAAAAATCGGTTATTTTCAACAATGTACATGGGTACAAAATGAAGGTATTTGGAAATGCATTTGCATCGATGGAGCATATGCATACTGCTCTTAACCTTACAGATTTTTCCGAGCCAGCAAATAGGATATTAGAGCTTACAAAACAGTTGCCTGGAGGATATTATGAAGCATTAAAACAGCTATCTAAGTTGAAAGATCTATTTTCAGTAAAGCCCAAATCCGTTAAAAATGGGCCTGTAAAAGAGGTAATTTCAGATAAATTTGATTTTAACTCTTTCCCAATTCTGAAAACTTGGCCTGGAGATGCAGAAAGATTCATTACTTTTCCCTTGGTAGTAACAAAATCAAAAGATGATAGATATAATTTGGGAGTTTATAGAATGCAGATTTATGATCCCAAGACTGCAGGTATGCACTGGCAAATACATAAACATGGTGCAGAAAATTTCGAGGATTCTACAGGAAAGATCGATGTAGCAGTAGTTATTGGCGCAGATCCAGCTACAATATATTCAGCAGTAGCTCCTGTTCCAAAGCAAATTGATGATTATTTATTCTCAGGTCTGTTAAGAGGGTCACCGTTAGAGCTTGTAAATTGCGAATCAATAGATTTAGAGGTTCCTGCAAATGCCGAGATAGTACTGGAAGGGTATGTGAAAAAAGATGAGCTTAGAGTGGAAGGACCGTTTGGGGACCATACAGGATACTATACTCCTCCAGAAAAATATCCTGTCTTTCATCTAAAAAACGTAATGATGCGCTCAGATCCCATCTATCATACAACTGTTGTTGGCAGGCCCGTGATGGAGGATGCATATATTGGAAAAACAATAGAACGTATGTTTTTGCCGCTGATACAGCTGTTTTTACCAGAAGTTATAGACATAAACTTACCTTTTGAGGGAGTTTTCCATAATATATTATTGGTTTCTATAAAAAAGAGGTTTCCGGGTCAGGCAAGAAAAGTTATGTTTGGATTATGGGGCCTGGATATGCTAGCTCTAACCAAATATATAATCGTGGTAGATAGTGATATAAATGTTCAGAATCTCGGGGAAGTATTATGGGCTTTAGGTACTAGATCAGATCCAAAAAGAGATAGCATAGTCACAGAAGGACCTTTAGATGTATTGGATCACGCTTCATACAGAGAAGGATTTGGTGGCAAGATGGGGATAGATGCCACTAAAAAACTGAAAAATGAGGGATACGACCGAGACTGGGCCGATAAAATAGAAGAATCAAAAGAGATAGAGAATTGGTTTGAGCAAAGGAAGAAAGATTATGGCCTCTAACTTTGATCCTGGTGCTGCTAAAAGTAGCACTAAAAAGATCGTTTTATTTTTCAGGTTTATAAGGGTTGAGCATACTTTATTTTCATTACCTTTCGCATACATCGGCTCTTTTTTAGCGTTACATAATATCCCTACACTCGCGCAGTTTTTATTGATTGCTATTGCAGTGTTTGGGGCAAGAACCGGTGGAATGGCAATGAATAATTTAGCAGATAGAAACATAGACAGATTAAATCCAAGGACAAAAGACAGACCTACTGCTACCGGGATCATTTCAGCCAAGGATACAATATATTTTATAATTTTCAGCTATTTATTATTTGAACTGTCTACTTATTTTTTAAATTCACTGAGTTTCAAGCTATCTCCATTTGTTGTGTTGATTGGTATCATATATCCGTACTCAAAGAGATTTACTAGCAACGCGCATTTGTTTATGGGGTTGAATAATGGCATAGCTCCGGTTGGTGGGTGGATTGCAGTTTCTAACTCTTTTGATCCTAGAAGCCTGTTTTTATTTTTTGCTGTAATGCTCTGGGTTGCAGGCTTTGACATTATTTATTCTTTAATGGACGAAGATTTTGATCGTTCAAATCATTTACATTCTTTTCCAGTCTTATTTGGCAAAAAAAGATCTTTATACATATCCTTGTTTTTTCACATTTTAACGATTTCATTATTAATAACATTTTATTTGACCTATCCTCTCTCTATATATTATATTATTCTTATAATTATAATAGCAATACTATTATTTTATCAACACTACCTTGTTAATTTAAAACTTGAAAATATAGAAAGGGCTTTTAATATTAATCTGTATATTGCAATACTGCTATTTTTTTCTATATTTCTTGGAGTTTTTTTATAGTAAATAATCTAAATTGATATTTTATCTTTTAAATAAAGGTTATATATAGGTTAAAATTATCCAGTATTTAAAGTGGTGAAATTATGGGCAATGAAAGTAAGATAAATATTGAAAATATCGTAGCTTCAACTACCCTTGCAGAGAAACTGGATCTTAGCAAGATCGCTTTGGCTCTTGACGGTTCAGAATACGAACCTGAGCAGTTTCCAGGGTTAATATATAGATTAACTGAACCTAAAACTGCTGTATTAATATTTAGAAGTGGCAAAGTAAACTGCACTGGCGCCAAAGATTTAGATAGCGTAAAATTAACAATTCAGACCATTGTTAAAAAGCTTAAAAGTGCAGATATAGATGTGTATGATGAACCTGAGATAATTGTTCAGAACATAGTGGCAGTATATGACCTAAATGCAGAACTTAACTTAACGGACATTGCAATGTCGCTGGGCCTAGAAAATGTAGAATATGAACCTGAGCAGTTTCCAGGACTGGTTTATAGAGTAGAGGATCCAAAGGTTGTGCTATTGCTGTTCGGATCAGGAAAAGTCGTATGTACTGGCGCTAAAAAAGAAGAAGAGATATTAGAAGCAGTGGCGAAACTTAAGAAAGAATTAACAAAAGTAGGGTTCTTATAATTTTATTTATTTTTTTATAATTTTAGTGATGCAATGAATTATTATTTAATTTTTTTGATTATTTTAATATTCTGGTTTGGATTTTTATATGTTATAAATTCTTATTTAAAAAATAATAAAAATTTTTCATTGTATGGCCCTGCGCTTCTGTTTAAAACTGAAAGAGGAAAAAGATTTATTGAGAAGATATCAAGATATAGAATATGGAAAAGATATGGTGATTTTGGAATAATACTGAGTTTTGTCATTATGTTTAGTACACTAGCATTACTGGTCTGGGAGGCTACACTGGTACCTTTAATTCCAAAATCAAGTGCGCCATCACCCATTGAGGCACTGGGCTTACCCGGCATAAACCCTTTAATTCCTATATGGTACGGACTTTTAGCCATAATTATAGCAGTAGTGATTCACGAGTTTTCACATGGAATACTTACTAAAACTCAAAAAATGAAGATCAATTCGTTGGGCATATTATTTTTCATAATTCCTGTTGGTGCTTTTGTAGAACCTGATGAAGAAGAACTTTCAAAAGCGCCGAGATTAAAAAGAATGAGAGTATATGCTGCCGGCGCAACAACAAATATCGTTGTGGCCACAATAGCAGCTTTGCTGTTTCTATCATTATTCAGCGGTGTGACTCCCATATCTCATGGTGCAGTAATTACTTCCGTTTATTCAGATCCTTTTAACAATTTAAACACAGGAATGGAAATAACTAATTTTAATGGCACTTCTATAAACTCCACGATGCAGTTCAATTCAGTAATGGTTAGTCCAGGATCAAAAGTAAATGCAACTGTATTCTATAATAATAATTTCCACAATTTTGAGCTCTATGCCGGGGTAATAATAGTCAATGTTCTAGCTGGCACACCTGCTGCAGATTCAGGCTTAAAATCTGGAGAGCTTATAAAAAATATAAATAATGTCACTATTTACAATCCTCAAATACTTGCCAATTTTCTGGACAGCAGCGTGTCTGGCGAGATGATTAATATATCTTTATTGCAGTATTCAAGTACTGGCATTATACAGATTAGCAAATCTGTTACATTGATGGATAAATATGCATATTACTCTCAGAACGATCCTGCCGCAAATAACAATTCATATAAAGGTCATGGCTTTTTGGGCATATCCTCTTCATATCTGGGGGTAGCAATGATGAATGTGAGTTTGATTCCTGCTATTATGTCTAATCCGGTCGGCCCAATTACCGTGCAGAACCTATTTCATGGTTTTTTATTGTTTATTTCACTCCCTTTTCTTGGGCTTGCGCCTCTATCTGGCTCTCTTACTAGTTTATATATCACCCCTTTTTATGCTCCTCTTTTCTGGATCATTGTTAACATAATTTACTGGATCTTTTGGCTTGATTTAATGCTGGGCATGACCAATTTGTTACCTGCTATACCTCTTGATGGCGGATACCTGTTTAGAGATGCATTTTCTGGGTTTTTGCACAGGATGAATTTAAAAATAAAAAATTTTGACAGAGCTGCCAATATCATAACAGGAACATTATCTGTATTGATTCTATTTTTGATTTTATGGGAGTTTATAGGCCCAAGAATTTTATAAAGATATATATGTTATTTTGATCATAAAAATGCTATTTAAATTAAAACCAAAAATTTTAATAGTGCACTCTCTATCATTCATTGTGAGTGAAACAATGAGCAGATGCATTATTTGTGGTAAAAAACTAGCATCAGAAATCAGTATCTATTGCCCAGACTGTGAATATGAACTGAAGAGAGTGAGGTTGAAAGGGGAAGAGTCTCTTTCCGATTACATTGAAAGGGTTGAAGATAATAGATACGAGCTGATTAAGCCAGGGAAAAAGATTAAAAATTTGATGGAGTGGGATAAAAAATGAACAAAAAAATAAAGGATATTATGAGCAAAAGCCCAGTTACTGCTACTGCTGAAGATACTTTGTCTACGCTTTTGAACAAAATGAAAGATTACGACGTTAGAGAAGTGCCAGTAATAGATGAAAAAGGCACATTGAAAGGATACTTAGATTACAAGACCATTGCCAAAAGAAAAAATATTTCTCTGTATTCCAGAGTCATGAATATGATGATACACCCAAGTTTTTTAAAAGATAGCGATGATATGGATATAGCAATAGAGATGATGGTAAACAGTGGCTTAAGGGCTTTGCCCGTAGTTAATAACAACAAAAAGCTCTTAGGGATAGTATCCATCACAGATATAATATCTCAATTAAAAGATTCTGACGAATTTTCAGATTTGAGCATTGAAGACATCATGATAGCAAATCCAGCAGTATTAAATAAAGAACAGAGCATATTTGACGCCTTGAATTTTATGGATAAATGGGATGAATTAAGTGCACCTGTTGTTGACGATAACAATAAACTTGTTGGTATGGTTCACATGCCTGATATCACAAAGATAATCTGGAGAGACAAAGAACGAATTCAGTATGGAACTTACAAAGGCCAGAAAGAAAAGATAGAAATGAAGATCAAAGATATTATGAGCACTCCTGTGAAAGTATCTAAAAATTCAACTGTGAAAGATGTTTTAAATGTATTAGCACAATCAAAGACTGACATGTGCATAATAGTTGACAGAGAAAACAACCCGGTAGGGATAATAACGCAGAAAGACATTCTTGACCAGGCATACAATGGAAAAAATGAAAAAGGGGTATTTGTACAGATTACAGGTCTTGAAAGCTCAGATCCGGAGCCATATAATATCGTATACGAGATGATCGAAAAGTTCTTGAACCGAATAAACAAATACAGCAAGTTTAAGCCACAGTTAATGACATTTCATGTAGAGATCCACAAGCCGGAGGGCGAAGAGGTAAAATACAGTGTTCGTGCAAAATTACAGACAGATAAAAAAACATTTTTTTACACTGACTATGACTGGAACATGTACAAATTGTTTAAAAATGTATTAGATAGATTGGAGAGAAATATAAGAAAAGAGAAAGAGCGTACAGAGGAAAAACGTGTGCAAGTCAGAGGCGAGTGAGCAAATGTATGAAGAGCTTTTAAAAAAACTGGAAAAAAAAGTAAAATATGCAGATATACGAAAACAGCGGTACAAAATATCTGATTTGGTAATGAAAAATGGGGTGGTTAGCGGAGTAGGTTACACGGAAGAAGAGGGCATTGCCATTCGAGTTTTAAATCATGGAATTGGATATGTGACCACAAACAAACTTGATGAAAGTTATCTTGCAGGACTTGCTGATAAAGCGATTAAGTTTGCTTCTTCCATAAATCGCGGCGACTTAAAATTTTCTGAAGAACCTGTATACAACGAGAAATGGAGCGTGGAAGAAACCATAAAAATAAAGGATTTTTCGAATGAAGATAAGCTTCAATATCTAAAAGATGTAGAGGCAGAGATGACCTCTTTAAAGGTACCTATGAGGATACAATCGATAAGAGACAAGATTGTAGAAACAGAGTATATTAATACAGAGGGTACTGCGATTAGTTCCATATTACCTTCAGTTAGCTATTTTTGTATGATGGGAGTTATGGAAAACGGAAACTTTGAACAGTCTTCGATAGAATACGGGAGAACTGGGGGATATGAGGCATGGAAAGAATGGAATATTATAGATCGTGTTAAAGATGAAATTAATGTTTTAAAGAAAGTGGCGAAAAGTAAGAAAATACCAGAGGGAAAAGTAGATCTAGTAGCTGGGCCTGAAGTTGCTGGAATTGTTGCACATGAATCAGGAGGGCATCCTTCAGAGTCAGATCGTATATTTGGCAGGGAAGCAGCACAGGCAGGGGAGTCTTTTATCAGGCCTGATATGATTGGAGATAGAGTAGGTTCAGACATTGTTAATGTGGTAGATGACCCAACATACGAACATAGTTATGGATACTATAAATATGATGATGAAGGCGTTAAAGCCAGAAAAAGGTACCTTTACAAAAATGGCAAAATAAATGAATTTTTAACAAATAGAGAATATGCAGCTAGGTTGGGGACAAATAGCAATGCTGCAGCCAGATCTTCATGGTGGGACCAAGAGCCAATCGTGAGAATGAGCACTACATATATAGAACCCGGAGAACAGAGTGTTGAAGAGCTTATTGAGGATATTAAGTATGGAGTCTACATGAACTCATTTACAGAATGGAACATTGATGATATCAGATTTAATGAAAAATACATAGGTCGCGAAGCGTACTTGATAGAGAACGGAGAGATTAAAGAGACAATCAAGAGACCTGTTCTTGAAATAACTACCACTGGATTCTACGGAGCTATAGATGCCATTAGCAAAGATTTTAAGCTTTTTGCAGGAACATGTGGCAAAGGAGATCCTATGCAGGGTGTTGATGTTTTGATGGGTGGGCCCCATCTGAGATTAAGAGATGTTTATTTGAGGTGAAATTGATGTTAGATCTTGCCGAAAATATTGTGAAAAAATTACAAATGCAAGGTATTGATGAAGTTTCGGTCATTATTGAAGAGAGAGACCAGAAACAGATCAGATTTTCTAATAATGAAATTGATATTTACAAAAATTGGATAGACTCAGAGATTAGTTTGTTTTTAGCAAAAGGAAAAAAAACTTTGAGCACCATCATCAAAGATTTCAATAAGATCGACGAACAGTTAGCAACGTTTGTAAAGCTGGTAAATCAGGTCCCGGACAATGATGATTTTTATGGTTTAAACAGTAAAAAGCAAACTTACAGGGCGCATGTTCCGGATCTAAAACTGAAAGAACTAGATGATCTTGCATATTACGCTAAAAACGCGATTAATGGAGCTCTAGAAAAAAATGCAAAACGAGTTTCCGGAACAATATATCATACTTTTGAAAAGATATATCTTGCTACCAATTACAATAGCGTATATGATGAGCTGGTCAATTTTGAAATTTCAGTGAGAGCATTCAACGAGTTCAATGCTCCTGGCGCGAGTGTGTTTATGACCGCAGATCACAGGCAGTTGAGAGAGATTGACCCGTATGATGTTGGCCAAGAGGCCGGAGACTTTGCAGAAATGGTGCAAAATCCGGTAGAGGGTAAAGAGGGTAAGTTGGACATACTGTTTCACCCGCTCTGTTTTGGATCTTTGGTGACAGATGCAATGAACATGGCGTCAGCATTTCAGGTAGATTCAGGCATGAGCTTTTTTGCGGACAAAATTGGGAAAAAAGTGGCATCAGAAAAACTTACATTATATGATGATCCAACATTTGAGCAGGGTGTGGGATTCAGACTATTTGACGATGAGGGTACAGCTACAAGAAAAAACACCATAATAAAAGATGGAGTTTACAAAACGCATCTGCACAGTTATTCAACCGCCAAGAAATTTGGCACGGAAACTACTGGAAATGCAGGCATCGTGTTTCCCGGAGCTTGGCAACCGGTGATACAGGAAGGAAAAGAGAGCGAAACTGATATTCTGGCGAACATGAAGAGAGGCTTATACATTCTAAATACCTGGTACACGAGGTATCAAGATTACAGAAATGGCGATTTTTCGACTATTCCGAGAGATGGGATATTTTATGTTGAGGATGGCGAAATAGTAGAGTCATGGAAAGGGATCAGAATCAGCGACAATATACTGAAAATTCTGAACAATATAGACTCTATTAGCGTTGACAGAGAACAGGTAAAATGGTGGGATACCGTAATGCCATCTATACTGCCATACGTGCTGGTTAAAGATGTGAATATTACAAAAGCAAAGTAAAAATAGTGTTTTATAGTCCTATGCTCCCTAATTTTTCAGGCAGGTAAGTATCTGTAACGTAGTTTAATCCATATTTAGCTAAAGCCTGTTGTTCTGCTTTTTTGCCGATTTTGAGCATCAGTTCAATCTCATCTTTCCAGAAAGCAGTGTTAAATCTTGGGTCTGTCTTTTCAGCATTGAGCGCATCTATGTCTTTGTCATTAAGATTGTCTGTAGGAAGCTTATAGTTCAATATATCATTAGCCGTTATACCTATGAATTCAGCACTGGGCGTAGCCAGATACTCAGATATATGCGCGGTCTTGATTGCACCGTATGCAACTGAAGCATAGATCCTGAAAGACCATGGATCTCCATCAGTGAATATTACAATCGGCAACTTAAGTTCAGTATTCATTCTTTTAATAAGCCTTCTAGTGCTTCTTGCAGGCTGTCCTTTTAAATGCACCAGGATGGCTTTAAAGTTTTCATCAAATCTATTTTCTACAAGTCTGTCGAACATACCACCCGTTTCAATGGCTATTACAAAATCCGCATCCACATCCTTAAACTTTATTTTATCAGACTCTACGTTGTAGGGTATTGTATATCCTGCATCACCCACATCATCACGGCAGTTTATTTTTCGAGGGATTCCCTTCCTGTTTATCTCTTCTAATGTAAGGTTTCCTATTACCGTGGCCCCATCTTCTTCAGGCCTCAGCTTAAAATCTTCCCGCATGTATTTAGTAACGATTTCAATATCTTCAGCAAGTCTGTTAGACTCATCCTGTGTATGAAATTTTGCAAGATTCCAGCCTTCAGAGATATAGTACATCTCTCTCAGTGTTGAAGACTTGCTTTGCTCGATCATCTCTTTTATGAATTCTAGAAGGTACATTGTTCTTAAAAGCGTATATGCACCGTCCAACTTTTTTGCAGACCTGGTTATTTTAGAATCTCCGAGAACCCACACTCCGGATCTAAGATCAAAATTTATGTTGTATTTGTTTCTGGCTTCAAGACTCATCTTTGGAATCTTACCGGCATTCATATCTTCATATATATCCGATACCAATCGCTCCAATGCTTTTAAAGCATCGTCATAGTTCGTCATTTTCATCTTCCTCCATTTCGCTATCGTCAGCAATAATCGCCTTTAAGTCCTCTATATTCCAGTCTCCTGGCAACGGCTCAGCACCTACTACATATACAGGATTTATGCCTTCAACGTAATATGTGCTTTCTTTGTAAGTACCAGCTATAATATTGCTAAGCGTAAACTTTAAAACTTTCTGCTCTAGGCTCTTTATTGATATTTCCCACTCTATAGAATCATTTTCAGGATCTATCTTGCAGTCCTTATCTACACTGCCCTCCAGCACCTTGCCTTCAGGTAAATCTGCATATAGCTTGAATTTTTTTTCTTCAGCCGTGAAATTTGATACTCGAACAGTAACCTTTACTATATCCTTTGACTCTTCAATATCTTCATCAATCCAAACTACATTCATTATCTGGGTAATTATCGGTTCTAGCTTTGGAACCGGCTTATTTAATATAGTGGCACTTTTAAGTGCAATCTGTGGCAATATCTTTTGAACTAGAAAGAACTTTTCCGATAACTTTGCCTTGATCTCTTTCTTTGTTAAAAACGTACGAATCTGCCGGGCAAGATCTCTCAATGCAAGCTTTATTTCATCTATAATTTCAGGCACTTCTGCTATTGCCTCTTTTGATTCAGATGTGAATGGAACTTTGGTAGATGCAACATGTACCAATACTATTGCAGGCCCTGACGGTATACCTGTACCACTTTTTTGTTCAAATCCGTATTTTCTCCAATCCATGTCAGATACTGCCTTAGTGATGGCACAGGCTCCTGCTTGATATAGCAGAGGCACCTTATTTGCAAATCGCATTATTGAAACCTGTTCTTCTTTTGGCAGATCTCCGCCATACACCATTCCCGCTTCCACTATAAACACGTTACCGTGATATATTGCTGGTTTTCTGGAAACAGGTATAGCGTAAAAACTTGGTTTATATGAGCCCAATACGTTTTTTAAGCCTTTCTTGATCAGGTTTTCTCCGATTGGAGAGAGAGATTCTGAAGAGGGTGGCAAAAGCTTTGTTTGCTTGAAAGATTCCAATATATTTTTAGCATCTACAAGTTTTAAAGCAGAAGGGTCCATGCCAGGATCTAATTTTGTCATGGTACATATTTCAGCTGCTATTTTGTTGCTTACCTTACTAAACTCGCCACTGAGAAAACTTGTAAGTGTTTTATGTTTTGTGTTTTTTGCAAGCTCTAAAATGTCCCCGATCTCTAACCCTAGAGGATGTGGTTTTGTCTCTTTTGGCGGAGCTGGAATCTTGTTCGTTACACGATCAAATATTATAACTGAACCATCAGGGTCTGTAAACTTGATCTTTGCATGTGGATTTACTATTGCACTGTTTTTCAAATATTCAATTATTGACTGTTTTCCTTTTACGTATTTTCCTTTCATATAAAATTCTATTTTTAGCCCATGCTCTTTAGAAACTATGACAACATCTTCAGACACTGTTGCTGCCCGGTTCTCTTTGGTGTCAATAAACATTTTTATCTGATACGCCACATCAGATTCCTTTGTTTTAGAGGTAACTGTTATGGGCTTGCCGGATGTAATCTGAGAATATAATACCACTGCAGAAATACCGATCCCCTGCTGCCCCCTAGCTTGCTGCATCGAGAAAAACTTGGAGCCATACAGAAACTGGCCAAATATTTTTGGGATTTCTTTTCTTATTATACCTGGTCCATTATCTTCTACAGAAAGGTAATATTCATCTTTACCCACGTTTTTTAAAACCACTTCAATTTCTGGCAATATTTCTGCCTCTTCACAAGCATCCAGAGCGTTATCAACGCTTTCTTTTACAGCCATGATCAACGATTTTTGAAGCGAGTCAAACCCTAAAATCTGCTTGTTCTTTTCGAAAAATTGTGCTATTGAGATCGCTCTCTGCTTTTTTGCCAGCTCTTCTGCAATTACCATTAATTTATTGAAATGATTATTAATATAAAGTTTTTTTTGAATATATTCAATTTTGATACCATTTCCTACTTATTTTAGATCTTTCTTTTCAATTGCGCTTGCAGCCTTACTTATAGATGCGCTTGAAATTATATTGGTTATTATTATGATCATAAAAGAGATATAAAAAATCTCGTTAAAATAGGTTCCTCCGAGAGATAACAATATGCTTGCCAGTACTGCTACTGTCAATCCTCTAGGCATCAATGACATCATGAACCCATGATACTCTTTCTTTCTTACCACTACCTTTATCTCGATCACCCGGATCACTACTAAGACTAATGTTATTAAAAGAGCGTAAAGAAAGTATGTAACTGAAATAATAGCGATTAACCCTATAAAAACAAAGAAAAATGTCCTGATGAGAAACTCTAACTCATCTTCTACAAGATTCATCTCATTTTCATGTATATCAATTTTAAAGTTCAGATGCCTTCCTATAGTTTTATAACTTCCTATAATAATAGCAAATATAAATATAGAAACTACCGCTGCACCACCTAAAAGATCCACGACTCCATATAGTAAAAAGGCTATGCCTATTGTAGCCACATATCCTTTAGTGCTTTTGAATATATTTAGGACGAATAGCCATATTATTCCAACAACAAGCCCCATGAAT
>JAVYRZ010000015.1:14805-26486 GCA_038729465.1 Thermoplasmata archaeon | reverse complement strand
CAGTTTCTAAATCGCATGTTCTGCTCTCTTATATATCCATCCAGATACGAGTTTATGCCGTGTCTAGCACTCAACAGACTTGATACTATTCCGTAAGATGCCTCCTCACCGAATAGTATGTGTACCTCATCAGCGAGAAAGTCGATGATTGCCAGATCATGCTCGATTACATACACACTTTTTTGTTCTGCCAGATTTTTCAGTATTTTTGCAAAGTTAAGTCTCTGTGCTATGTCCAAATATGATGATGGTTCATCAAAAAAATAGACTTCAGCGTCTTTCAAAAGCGTGACTGCAATTGCTAAGCTCTGCAATTCTCCTCCCGATAAATCTTCAATATTTCTATTTAATGAGTTATTTAAATTCAGCGAATTTGTCAATGATTCAAAATCTGACTTTTCAGATAGATCTTTTAACAAAGATCTCACAGATCCTTGATACTTTTTTGGAATATTGTCAACATACTGTGGTTTCAAAGCGATTTTCAGCTTTTTGTCTCTTACTTTCTTAAAGTAATCTGCATATACAGATCCAGAATAATAGTCAAGAACCTTATCCCATGAACCCGGATGATCAAAATCTCCAAAATTCGGTATTAAAGTTCCTGATAGTATGTTTAATGCAGTAGTCTTGCCCACACCATTCTGCCCTATCAGTCCTATAACTTTCCCTTTTTTTATAGCCGGTAATTTATATATTCTGAACCCGTTTTCACTGTACTGGTGCACCAGATCTTTTTTCAGTGCTTCTGGCAAGCTCAATATTTTAATTGCATTGTACGGACATTTATGTACGCAAATGCCGCATCCCACGCAAAGTTCTTCATATATCTTTGGGTAATCATCTTCAAACACGACTGTTTGAGTGCCTATTCTGTTTTGCGGGCAGTAATATTGGCATTCATGATTGCATTTTTTAGGATGGCATCTATCAAAATCGATAACTGCTATATGCATAAACTATTACTCTCCTCTGTTCCAAACATCTTCTGGCATTTCACTATATATATCTGTTTTTATCTCTTCAATTACGTTTTTTTGCTCTTCTCTAAGTTCATATACTCTCTTATAGTTCAAGATCCAGTAGTGTATTCTCCATTCTCTACCGTCATATAATGTAGTTTCTTCACGTTCTGTTTCCAAGATTCCCACATCTTCCATAATATAAAATATATCACGATCATCAGGCTCTAACGAATTATCAATAATACGATTTTGAAATCCGAAAAAGTTTAGAATGTGCAATGCTGTTAAGTATGCTTCTTCATAGCTCATTTTCCGCTCTTCACTTTTAATGCCGTTTTGTATAGCTCTAGCTAGGGAATTCGCGTACACGATCTTTGCAGATTCTAATTGATTATCTAGTTCTTTAGTCATATTTTCAGATGCCATAATAAATAGAACATATTATTATATAAATTTTATGTGCCTTGTATAACCATGTCAAATATTATAAAAAACGGATAATAACATTTATTAACTTGTGCATATTACTCATTTTGATTAGGAAAAATAATTAATGATTAAATTCATCATAATTCAATATCACGCTAAATTGGCATAAAAATGTCGAGAGTTCGGATTAGATTTAAGTGAATAAATCACCTATTTTTCCTAATTTAAAAAAGTATGAACTGAGGTGAAAAATATGAACGTAGATCCTAATGCAGCTAAATATCTTATTAAAGCTAAGATTTCTGCAGAGGGGGTAGTAGAAAAACCAGATGTGGTAGGCGCCATATTTGGGCAGACAGAAGGTTTATTAGGCGATGAGCTAGATCTTAGAGATCTACAAAAAAGTGGGCGAATAGGTAGAATCGAGGTTGACATAGACTCTAAAAAAGGTAAATCAGAGGGTGTAGTATACATCCCTTCCAGTTTAGATCAGGTAGAAAGTGCCATATTGGCTGCATCTTTAGAAACTATTGACCGTGTAGGTCCATGCAAAGCTTCTTTAGAGATACTATCTATAGAAGATATCAGACTCATAAAGAGACAAAAAGTAATTGAAAGAGCAAAACAGCTTTTGAGCAATTTGATCTCACAGGGCAAAAATGTGAGTGAAGATCTGATACAGGTAGTTAGGGACACAGTGGAAGTTCAGGAAATTACCACTTTCGGAGAAGATCATTTGCCAGCAGGGCCTAATGTTGCTCAATCAGATGCAATTGTAATAGTAGAAGGAAGATCAGATGTTATAAACCTGTTAAAGTACGGGATCAAAAATACTGTTGCAGTAAATGGTACTAATATTCCAAAAACGATCGTTGAACTGACTAAAGAGAGAATCGTTACTGCATTTTTGGACGGAGATCGTGGTGGAGATCTAATACTGAAAGAGTTATTGCAGGTTGCAGAACTGGACTTTATAGCACGTGCTCCGCCAGGCAGAGAAGTGGAAGAGCTGACTTACAAGCAGATCGTTAAAGCATTGAGAAATAAGATGACTATAGAACAGTATCTTGCTACCCATGGTATGGAAGAAGAGCTGAAAGCATACTCTGAAAAAGAGAAAGCTTTAGAGGTTCAGGAAACTGTATTTGATAAATATGCAGATACCATAGACGATGAAAAAGATGAGCCCAATGAAAAAACAGAGGTCAAGGAAAAGCAAGAATCTAAAAACCCGCAATATTCTACTGATGAACTATTAAATAATGCCTTTCAAAAAAAAGAGGCTCTGTTGTTAAATTCGGATAAAACAATAATAGAGAGGATACCTTTAAACGAGCTTGTTGATAAGCTAATCAAGGAAGATAAAAACAATATTAAAACTGTGATTACAGGCGGCATAATATCACAGAGGCTCGTGGATGTATTATACGATAAGGGCATCGCTGAAATATACGGTATGAAAATAGCGAATTTGACAAAAAGGCCTGCAAATCTAAAAATTGTCGCTAAAAATCCTTAACCGCCAGAAAAAACTCTAATAATTTGAATAGTATCAGAATCAGAGACCTTGTCGTCTTCTGGTACTGGTACACCATTTTTTAAAACTATATGCGTTTCAGCAGTTAACGATAGCTCTTTTAATATCTCTGACACTAGCCTTTCTCCTTTGATCTTAACTGTCTTTTTGGGTGAGCTTATCAACTCTACGATTGTCATCACATACTTAAATATGATTTGACATTTAAATGTTTTTTAAGGCAATTTTGAGATTTGTCAATTCTCCGTTGAAAAAATTATCAATTAACACAGCTCACTTGTTTTGAAAACCATTCAAATTAAATGATCCAGATAAAATCTATGGCTTCGGCATAATGAAATAATATCAACTTATCAACAAAGATTTGACACTGTTCAATTTTGAAAAAATATAAATTAGATGATGATTTGAGGTAAAATAACATGCCGATGGAAATAGAAGAAATAATGGATATGATCAAGAAAGGATACGACAAAAACCACATTTTAAAGTTTGTAAGTGAGGATCTTTACGAGATCGCTTATTCTCGCATACTTGCCAAACAGAAACTGAGTTTTTCTGAGCTGGTTTATTCAGACATTGTAGGAATACAGACAGCAACACCAGAACTGATTGCAGAATACAAAGCAAAGAGATTAAAAACTGATATTATCGCAGATTTAAGTTGTGGGATCGGGATACAGAGTCTTTACTTTTCTAAATATTCAAATTTTGTATATGCTATTGATGTTAATGGAAAGAGACTGGAATTTGCAAAAAAGAATTCAATGCTGTTTAACAGAACTAATATTGAATTTATAAATAATAGCGCTGAAGATCCAAGCACCATCAATCGCATAAAAGATGCAAACATAATATTTTCAGATCCTGCTCGCGCCAAAAACCAGAATATTCAGCTTCTAGAAAATTTGTCGCCTGCCCCTCTAAAAATCATAGACCTGTACAAAGATCATAAAGATATTGCATTTGACATTCCTGCTCAGATCACGGAGGACAGACTGAACTTTGACTGTGAAAAAGAGTTTGTTTCTATTGGTGGAGAGATTATAAGACAGTCTTTGTACCTCGGATCTTTGAAAAAATGTGAGAAAAGTGCATTGATACTTCCAGGTGAGTATAGGTTATGTTATGATCATAATATAGAACGAAATTTTGAGATTGTTGACCATTTAGAAAACTACATTTACGAGCTGGACCCTGCAGTAACATACGCATCATTGATTCCAGAAATAACAAGCGAATATAAAATAAAGATCTTTGAAACATCAAAAAAGAGAACTCTTGCTACATCAGATTCTTTTATTTCTTCGCATTTCTTCAAGAACATTTTTGTTGTAAAGGAGATTACCTCTTTTGAAAAAAATGCAATCAGAGATGCATTAATAAAAAACAGTGCAAAGTCTGTGATATTGAAATTCAGGATCTCAGATTCTGAGTATTGGCCATTCAGAAACACTCTCGAAAAAAACCTGTCTGGTTCTAAAACTCTATACGTATTCAAAATATTAGATCGTGCTGTGATTGCAGAAGTGACCTCCTCCCCTAGCTAATGCAAGGAGTTTCCTGTTTCAACGGCCAAAGTTGCCCTTTCTGGTATTGATCCAATTTCTACAGACATGAGTCTGAGAATATCTCTCCTCCTTAAATGTTAAAAATTTATATTTTATTTTTGCTCTTTCTCAATTTTTTATATCTGAACAAAATATAGAAAAAAATAGCTGGTGACAAAGTATTAAAACTCCCCGGGGCAACTTTGCAAAAAATAATTAATAAAAATAAAAAATTTATTTCTTTTCTTCCTCAGATTTTTCCTTTCATTTTTACACCTCTGCTTCTATTTTATGAGTTCTATATTATGAGCTATATACTTACACAATTATAGATTTTACCTCGAATTTCGAAAAAAAGGTCGATAGTAGAAAGGCCATATGCGGTAATAAAGTGCGTATTTCATGGAGGGCATGTGTTAGTAACAACGGTGATCAGGGTACGGGTAAAGGCAATGTTTATGTGTTTAGCACATAATCTATCCATTCTTTTATCATTACAAAAACAGGGATTGATAGCGTAAGCTATAAAAAAATCAACGAAAAAACTGAAAAATAATAAAAAGTAAATGAAAAACATAGTAAAAATGGCGCAAATAACTTATTTTTTATGATTTAAAAACGTTTAATTATAAATTCTAGAGGTCATAATAAAATTTAATAATGTTTTTAGATATTGTCTAAATAAATTAGGAAAGGAAAAAATAAAAAAAAGAAGATGAGTTTTGTGAGTGTTTCAACAGCATTTATTATCGGGCTTATTGTCGGATTTGTTATTGGATATATTATCTAAATTCGGATTGTTGTTTTATACTAAAAGAAACATTGTCATGGCTATCCACTTTTGACAGCACACATAAAGTAGAGTTCTGTTATTATACCGAACCCCTTCGCCGAACCTGACTTGCAGATTTCCTGCATCCGGCTCACCGACCGTTTTCATGACATGGTATTATGGCGTTTTCCGATGAAGGTAGATGGCTTTGTATCCATGAGGAAAAGACCAAGTTTACTGATGTCTTGGTTATTCCACGTGCTTGGCATGTTGTGTTTTCTGCAGTATTTTCTTGAAATCTCGTATTCTATCAATATGGGTTTTACTGACAGTATATCTTCCACGTATCTCGCCGGATCTCCTGAATTTTGCTCAGTTCCGAATTACAATATGGACATCTATCTACAAAGAGATTATCTTGTCTAGTGCTCTTTGTGCTCTAAAATGCCCTTGATGCCCTTTTATTGCTTCTGGTTTTTTCTTCTTTTCACTATTATTCTCTTTTTTTATTTCATATACCTTATCGTTTTTAACTCTGACATTGATCTGATGCCTGAGCTCATATTCATTCTGTTTCTCTTTTAAAATTTTGATCTATTCTTCAAGTTTTTCAATTTTTTTAGAAGTATGTCAATGATCTCTTGATCATCCTTACACTTTGCAAATATTTTATCCACGATTAGTATATATAATCAATCAAATATCTCCATGTTTCGGTAAAACAGGATATTTTTGGAAAATTTTAACTTCTTAATCGTGACCAGTTGCGCTTAAAGTATTAAACAGCCCCGGGCAGATTCGAACTGCCGTTGCAGGATCCAAAGTCCCGCATGCTTGACCGCTACACCACGGGGCTACTTAGTAAAGGAATGCACAAAACATATAAAAAAACTTGCTTTTTTAAATATTAAAAATCGATAAGTTTAGTTTGCCCTGTCAATTGCTCACGGATTACTATTTCAACAGTACCATACTGCCCTCCGCCGCCAGGTTTTACTTTTACTTGCCCGTTTCTGAATGCTTGTATTGCATTTATAACTTTGAGGTCTGTGGTTATTGAAGATAAAGGCTCATCAACCATTATCTTTATCTCATTACCATATTTATCGATAAGCGAATTCCAGAGATCTTGCACTTTGTTTGAAGATTCTGCTACGTTTAAAGACTTTGCAATGATCTCGCTTAACGGTATTAAATGCAAATATGGAGGCCTATAGTCTGGGTGTTTAGGTTCTGTATAAGTAGCCAGTTCTTCAACTCTGTCTTTCACTCCTTTTTTTATTATGCCCTTGCACTCGGGGCATCTCCATTTTAATGATTTTGCTTCAGCGAGCGTGTAATGCTTAAAGCATCTGGTGCAAGCAGTTTCATTGTATTTTCCCTCTTGTGGCGGTATCCCGACGTTCATGATAATAGCCCTTCCGTTTCTTCGTTGTATTGCATCTCTGATGTCATTAAACGCTATCGATTCAACCTTTAACCTGTTGAATTCTCTCGCAATCTTGTTGGGATGGTAAGAATGTGCATCAGAGTTAGTCAGAAAAGTCAAGTGCCTGATCTCTTCGATTCTGTCAGCATAGTCAGTGTCCGCACTAAGCCCCAGCTCTAAAAACTGCACATAATCCGTATACTCTCCATAAAGTTCTTTAATACTGTCATAATAAGCATACATTGCCGTCCATGGAGTAAATGCGTGGGCAGGACCGATCATCGTGCCAGTGCTCTTTGCCAGCTCTGCCAGTTCTACACCGTTCATTGCCAGCTTCGGCCTGCCGTCAGTGTCGAGATTATTATTTTTTTTAAGCAATTGTTCTCTAAACTCTTCCACTTTTGACATTGCCGAAAAAATAAGGACATGATGCACCCTCTTTATGTCTTCCACTTCAGTAGTCAGCACAAAATACATTTCTTTATACTTAAAAAGCCCCTCTTCAATCTTTTCAATGCCCTTAAAGTCATTGAGCCAGTGTATATTCAGTATATCGCCAGAGCCCATCACATCTATGCCTTTTCTCTTTGCATAATATGCAATGTTTGCAATGTTCATGTCCTTGCTGGTAGCACCAGAGTACATGCTGTGTATGTGAAAATCAACGTTGATTATCATTTTTTGCCATTTTTAGAATCTAATATCTCTAAATTCTGTTTTGGATACTCTTCTTCTTCTTCAACGCTTACTTTTGCACCAAGCGGCACCCTGTCTCTCCTGACCAGTTCTCCAAACGTGTAAACACCCTCTATGTTCAGATCCATGACTGTATAGATCTTATCCATATCCTTTCCCAGCTGTTTAATAGATACCATGTTATCCCTGATCCACCTGAAATTCTTGACCGGATCTGCCATATTATTTCTTCTCCCAAAATTGACCGGGCACTGTGACAAAATCTCAATAAACGAGAATCCTTTTACCTTAAATGCTGTTTTAATACTATTTACAATCTGGTACGGTTGTGCCGTGCTCCAGCGAGCTACATAATTTGCTCCTGCTGCAGCAACGATCTCTGCCAGCGCAAATGGAAAATCAGGGTTTCCTTCAGGTGTGGTCGTAGAGCGCATAAGATGTGGTGTAGTTGGTGCAACTTGACCGCCCGTAAGCCCGAAATTGCCATTATTCACAGCGATAACCATGATGTCCAGATTCCTGCGAGCAGCATGAATCATATGGTTCCCACCTATCGAAAACAGGTCTCCGTCACCACTTATTACTACCACGTTCAATGTTGGATTTGCAAGTTTAACGCCTGTAGCGAATGCAAGTGCTCTGCCATGCGTAGTATGCAGAGAATCGGCATTGATATATCCTGGAACCCTGCCTGTACATCCAATACCAGATATAAATACCGTATTGTCCAGAGAAATGTTATCGTCATTAAAAGCCTTGTATATTGTATTCATTATCGTTCCCAGCCCACAGCCTGGACAAAACTGGTGCGGCCATCTTTCTTTTCTGTAAAACTCAAAAAATTCCATATTTTAATCACCCTACAAATTTCTCAATTTCATATGGAGTTGGTATCTTACCGCCCAAATACCCTGTTACATTCACCGATTCAGCCCCATATTTTCTGGATACTCGCTCTACTTCAAGTGCGTACCCCCTCAAATTCAGCTCGTATACATATATGCTCTTTCCACTAACCAGGTTTTTAAATATCGATTCTGGAAATGGCCATAAAGTCTTGGGCCTGATCAACCCTACATTATTATTTAAAATTGGGTATGCTGCCCTCGACGCAGATCCGTATGCTACAATCATCTTTTTGGCATCAGGATTTATTACTTCTACCTGCGAGATGTCTTTCTCATTGTTTGTTATCTTGCTTACCAACCTTCGGACCAGCTTGTCGTGTAAAGACTGAGATATGGTCTCTGGATATCCTTCTTCAGTATGCGTCAACCCTGTAACTGTAGTCTTGCTTTTGGTTCCCAGAGCCTTGAACTCTCTCATATATTTGTCTTTATAATCATTTCTGTTTATCAATTTTATAGTTTCAGGTACTCTGATCTTTTCAACCATATGCGCAATTTCAGCGTCGGATAGCACTATGGTTGGCACTCTGTACTTTTCAGATAGATTAAATGCCTCTATGGTAAGATCAAAATACTCTTGCACAGAATTTGGTGCTAGTGTTATAAGTTCGTAGTCGCCATGACTTCCAAATCGGGCCTGCATAACATCTCCCTGGCTTAATATAGTAGGTTGCCCTGTTGAAGGCCCACCACGCATTACGTCCACTATCACGATCGGAGTTTCGGTCATTGCTGCATATCCTATATTTTCCTGCATCAGCGAGAATCCTGGTCCTGACGTTGCAGTCATCGCTTTCTTGCCAGTCCATGCTGCTCCTATAATCGCGGCAATAGCTGCAATTTCGTCTTCCATCTGTATAAACACGCCTCCATTTTTTGGTAAATGCGCAGCCATATACTCCATCAGATCAGATGCAGGGGTAATTGGATAACCTCCATAAAAAACACATCCTGCTAGCATTGCCGCTTCTGCAGCAGCCACGTTTCCCTGCAAAAAATATTTGCCATGCGTGATCATAAACTTTGCACCTCATATTCAATAGCGTGCTCAGGGCATGTGAGCCAGCAGATCTCACATAGTATTTTGTCTTTCTTACCAAGCTTATAATTAGTACATAATTCAGGTTTTGCTATTAATGGATAATAATAGCCTGTATCTGAGATCTTAGATCCTGTATCAAACACTTTTTTAGGGCACACTTCTATGCATAAGTTACACCCTTTACAGTAGTTCACATTAATTGTTGGAATCATTGCGCAGGTAAAACAATATTATTAATTAAATCTTTTCATTTCTTTAAAAAAGCTTTTAAAAGATCCGAGCGTGTTACTATACCTACTAGATCCCCATTCTTATCTATAACCGGTAACCTGTTAATCTTCCATCTAACTAGTAGCTGTACTGCATCTTCAATACTATCTTCAGGGCCAATAGTGTATATCTTCTTCTGCATAATATCGTTTACTTTTATACCTCCAATGCGATCGTAAATTTCGGTGATTTTTTCGTAAGGCAATTCCTGTGCTCTAGGAATCTCAATGATCTCAAACGGAGTAGGAACCAATACCCAGCCCTGCCTTTTATACTCTGAATCTAAATAGCGCAGTATATCCCGCATGGTTACTATTCCAACCAGCTTATTGCCAACAGTTACTGGTGCCCCTGCTATATTATTCTCAACCAATAATTTAAGCGCATCTCTGATCTCCATGTCTGGAGTCAGCTTGATCAGGTTTTTAGTCATTATCTCTTCTATTTTCATATGCTATCACTTTTTCCTTTTTTTGAGCTCTATCCAAAACATTTTATCGTATTCAACTCTATTTTTTATCTTTTTCGATGTTAAAAAGCGGCTTAACTGCTCTGTCACTGCCTTGGTATCTTCGTTAGGCACAACCTTGTCTCTTATTATCTTTATTTCTATCCCGCCATCTTTCGAAAACAACATTTTCATCTTTCCGTCTCTTATAAAACCTTCCGGTTTGCGATTGCGATCTAGATCTAACATGTTCTCATAAATCAATATATCTACAAAGTTAGGCTCTTCAAAGCTCTGCCTGCTCTCTTCTAAAAAAAGTTTGAACATCTCTGGAAAAACTTTCTTTAAATCTTTCCAGTCTAGCTTTTCAGATAAGTAAATATGACCACTATGTACCTTCATACATCATACATATAATAGTATAATATATATAACTTTTCATATAGCATGAATAAAACAAATTTTAATATAGCCACAATTAGATTACTCTCGTGAAAAATATGGTAAAAATTGGAATTATTATTTGTGATCGATACAGAACCTGCGCCGGTGGAAAGTGCTTTAGAGCATTAAGAGAGCGCGAAGGGGCATTTAGTAATTACAAGAATGAAGATGTGGAATTAGTCGGATACACCACTTGTGGTGGCTGCCCGGGTGGCAATATTGAATATGCACCGGAAGAACTTAAAAAGAATGGTGCCGAGATCATACATCTGGCAACTGGCCTAGTTGTTGGATATCCTCCATGCCAATGGACAGATTATTTCAAGAAATTCATAGAGGAAAAGTATGATTTAAAGGTAGTCATAGGAACACATCCAATCCCTCAAAAGTATTATTTAACACACAATGCTTTAGGAACATGGGATGATCCTGTATGGGATCTACGCCTAAAAAATGTAATGTGCGATGATAAAACGCGTAAAAACTATGATTGATCTTCAAAGCTGCTGTATAATACTTTCTTTATCTTAACGTATAGATTGTTTCTGCTAGCTTTATTGCGGACAGAAGATCATTTAGAGTGTTCAACATTGAATTAACTGTATCAGATGAGATCTCACAAACCAGTTTATTTTTCTCGGCCCATGCATTTACGTAATCATAGTTATCAATGCTTGTAGCCGCAACTACCAAGGTTGGGTCTAACAATTCATAGTAAAAGCTTAGCTTGCATCTTATTCTGTTATTCATCAAGTATCCTCAAATATTTATTTAGGCATTTATAATAGATACACTTCATTGCTGTCTATGTTGTAACCCATTAACTGTGTATATCTTCCCCAGTTGATAAGCAGATCAAACATCTGTTCTGGATTTTCTATATAGAACCTTTCTTTCATAACCTCTAAAAACTGGTTTTTGTCCATTTTTTTATCTTTATCCATGCTCAATATTAAAATCCCGGTTTGAAAAGGCTCTATATACTTTATTAGCTCTTTCAATATTACTTTTCTCTCAGGTATGCTCGCATTTGAGAATTTTTGGCCTAACTCTGTCAAAGATATGTTACCATCTACTATCTGGACTAACCCTAATCTTTCAGCATCATCTACAATATTGAAAAATTTGGTTTTTTCCATGCCCAGATCATCATCTAATTTAGCCAGATCTGTAGGAGTAGTAAATGTGCTG
>JAVYRZ010000015.1:4430-14707 GCA_038729465.1 Thermoplasmata archaeon | reverse complement strand
GACACGTTCTATAAATCCTATTATCACGCTTACAGATTTAGTTTCAAACATTTTTTTAACCCTTTACATTATTTTTAATATCATTTCTTTATTTAAAATTTTTGGAAGTATTTTTGACTTGGGTAGTTTCTAGTTCGAATTGAATAATCTTTTACTATTAAAAAATAGCGCATTCTAAAAATCATAGTTAAAACCTATATTTCAATTCCAAAAAATATTCATGTCTGTAGCATAAGATACAAAAATTTATTAAATTCATATAAATATATAGATTCGATAAAAATTATGATTAATAAAACAACCTTGCATAGAGCGATGAATCTAGAAAAACTATTAAAAATTAACAACATTTATTTAAAATTTGAAGGTACTAATCCAACAGGAACGCAGAAAGACAGAATCTCAATTTTGCATGTGGATAGAGCGATAAATGAGGGATATAATACCATTACCGTCGCAACGTGCGGAAATTATGGTAGCTCTATTGCATATTTTGCATATTTAAAAAATTTAAAGGCAGTGATATATATACCAAGACAGTACCATACGCTGAGAATTCAGGAGATGGAAAAAAAGTATAATGCAAAGGTGGTGCTGGTGGATGGAAAATATGAAGATGCTGTGGCTGAAAGCAAGAAAAACGCAAAAAATAGAGGATGGTTTGATGCCAACGCAGGCGAACATCCAGATCTTAACCGCGATGGGTATGAGAAAATTGCAATTGAGATTTTTGAAGACCTAAACTCTGCACCCAGTACTGTCTCCGTTCCAGTAGGAAATGGAACTACGATCTCTGGTATATATCAAGGCTTTGAAAATTTATATAATGCTGGAAAGATTAGCAACATTCCAAGAATGATTGCCGCTAGCACAGATGGCGGTAACCCGATAATAGAGAGCTTCAATAATCATCAAGATGAAATCACAGACCTAGATCCTAGAAAAATTAAAGAAACTGAAATAAACGAGCCTCTCGTAAATTATCATGCCTATGACGGAGAGCTGGCATTAAAAGCACTTATAAACTCAAATGGATTTGCAGAATATGTATCAGATCAAGAGATGGAACATTACAGTAAACTCATAAAAGATTATGAGAACTTAGATGTATTACCGGCCAGCACTGCCTCATTGGCAGCATTGATTAAAATACTGAAAAAAAATGTTATAACCGGAGCCCATGTGATAATATTAACTGGCAAAAAAATAGAATAAAAAAAGAAAAATATGTTTTATTCCTGGTTCGTTTGCTTTAGGTACTCTTCCAGAGACTTTGTTTTACGGCCACTGACCTGAGCCCAGTAATAGAATATCAGTGCTACGACACCTACCGCTATGAAATCGTACGGGAACTGTATGATATTGAGCCCTCCATAATTGCTCGGCCCTATATAGGAAAGAATTGCAACGATAATCAGCAATACAACCATCCACAATCCAGACTTTATATCTTCCACAGAAAATCCATTTTTATGATAGTAATATGCAAACATTATCAATCCGGCAAGCACTACGGCAACCACTTCGCCAGTCAGAGGCCATGTAGACCAGTACACTATCAAAAATGTGAATATGAACGCTATCGGTGCAATGATTTTGGCACCTTTCAGCACAAATAAACGCTCAACATGCGGTGCAGTTCTTCTAAGCACGTTTATGGATGCAGGACCCATTACGTAAGCAATTACGAGTGTGGACGTCAAAATACCCACCAACAGATGCCAGCCAGGGAACTCGTACAAAAATGCCAGTCCAACGACAAATCCGAGAATCAGAGACTTTGCTGGTATTTTCGTTTTTTTGTGCAGATCCGCAAAGGTTTTAGGTGCATAACCATACTCTGCCATTGACTGGAATATTCTTGCAGGGTATGCAGCATAGCTGATACCTGCGCCTGTAGGTGATATCACGGCATCGATCATCAATATTACGACAAGCCACCCGAGCCCCACTGCAGAAGCTTCTTTCGCAAATGGCCCAGATAACAATGTTGAGCTGCTCAAAGCGCCCCAGTTACCGGCAGTCACGCCTGCAGATGTCCAGTTAATAGCACCGATAAACGCAATTTGTAGCACGATATATAGTGCCAAAACCAAAAATACCGCATAGATCACAGATTTCCAGATATAATCTTTATGCTTTGCTTCAGCAGCCATATTGATAGCAGCTCTGTATCCTTCGAACGAAAACACTATACCGCCCAGCACCAATGCATAGAATATTCCCGAGTATCCCTGATAAAAGCTACCATAAGCTGTAAAGTTGGTAGGATGCAGTGCCAGTGTTATAAGCGTAATTGCTGCCAGTGCAGGTATTGCCCATTTCCAAACCATTATTGCGCTAGTAATATTTCCAAATATTTTTACAGCCTGCAAGTTTATTATAAGTATTATTACCAGTGTAATAAAAGCAACGAGATATCCCAGAGGCAACAGTGTTCCAGATGAATTAACTAGCCCATTTACAAAAAACGATAAGTACGTGACCATCGCGATTGCTTCAATGGGTGGGGTCATAATATCCGAGAGCCATGCTCCCCATCCAGCAAGAAATCCAGCCAATTTTCCATGCGACATCTCGCCTATCGGAGTGGATCCTCCTGCAAGAGGAAAAGCGGTAGAAACCTCCATAAAAGTCAATGCCATCAGGATCACTATTATACTGGCGAGAACCCAAGACAAAATCGCGCCAATCGGGCCGGCGTATGAGGCTGCATAAAGAGAGGCAAACAGCCAGCCAGATCCTATCATTCCCATGGCATTCAACATTATAAGGTTAAAAAGGCTCAAATCTTTTTTGTATCCAGACGAAAATTTTTCAGCCATGAAATTGTTATGAAAATTCCTATATATAAATATTACTTAATGTGAAAGATTATATAATAAAAATTATTTACAAATTGAGGTTTTATTTAAGAAATTTTTTTATGTTATATTATGTTAAATACTGAGTGAATATTTTACTGTATAATAGATGAAAATTCAGTCTCCGGCAGAAAGGTAAATGTCTGCCATTTTATGCAGGTGTTTCAGGTCCACGTCAACGTATAGTTCATGATCCTGATGTGTATCTATGTCCTCAAAATCCGGTAATGTGATATTACAGGTTTTGCAAACCAGATAATTTATATTTTTATTGTATTTTCTGGTAGTTTTAGATGTTCTGCCCACATAACTGTTGCAAGGTTCATATGTTTTAAAGAACACTCTGCCGTCATTCATAGATTTAGAGTTACTGCATATTAAAACTTCAATCCCATCATGCTTGTAACTAGCGGCGTACTCGCATTTCTCGCAACTGCTTTTTATGCTTTCATTTATTTTCATATTAACATCTTTTTTATTGCTTTATTTTTTAACAATTAAACATATTTTAATATGTTATTTAAACTTTTTTGTTTAGAAAGAAAAAAAATAAATAGTGCTATTCATATAAATAATATTTAGTGAAAAAAAATGATAAAAGAGCTTACTACTGTTCAAAAAGAAATTATAAGAGAACCTGTAAACACAAACAAATACAAGCTGCCTAAAGGGAGAGTGCACATTATTGCAGATCGCTGCAAAGAGTGCGGTTATTGCTGGAGCTATTGCCCGAACGAAGTGCTCGAAAAATCCACAGTTTTCAATAAAAGCGGCTATCATCCACCGCAGGTAAAAAAGGGGAAAGAAGACAGTTGTGTAGATTGTGGTATGTGTGAATCTATTTGTCCTGACTTTGCAATATTTGTGGAGGAGGTTTAAACATGAACGGGCTGATAAAACCTGGTGAATATTTTATCAATGGCAACTTTTCTTGTGCAGAAGCAGCACTTGTAGCGGGATGCAGATTTTATGCAGGATATCCTATCACACCCTCGTCCGAGATCCTGGAGCGGTTAAGCGCAAGATTGCCTGAAATAGGAGGTCATTTTATAGAAATGGAAGATGAAATTGGGAGCATGGCTGCAATCATAGGTGCTTCGAATGGCGGATTAAAGAGCATGACTGCAACGTCAGGACCAGGATTTTCGCTGATGCAAGAAAATCTGGGGTTGGGGATAATAACCGAGACTCCGGCAGTAATAATTAACGAGATGCGTGGTGGTCCATCGACAGGATTGCCTACTCGAGTGGGGCAGGGAGATGTTATGCAGGCTCGCTGGGGCTCTCATGGAGATTATGAGGCAATAGTATACACCCCGGAAAGTATCCAAGAGATCTTTGAACAGACTATCAAGGCTTTCAACACCTCTGAAATATACAGACAGCCTGTTATTGTTGCCACAGATCAAGTGATCGGGCACATGTCAGAGAATCTGATTGTGAAAGATCTCGAAAATTATGAAATAGTAGAGAGGAAAGTGAGAGACAAGTCAGACAATTACAAACTGGTTTATGACTTTACCAAAGACTTCATACCCATGATACTTCCAGGCACTGGGCTTAAAGGAAATATCGACAGCCTTACGCATGACGAGAGAGGCTATCCTTCTAACGAACCTGAAATTGAAGAAAAGATGATCAAACATATATTGAGCAAGATACAAGATAATGAAGATAAGATCATCGAATATGAAGAGTATATGGTTGATGATGCAGACACTGTAGTAATTGCGTACGGCATAACTGCCAGGTCTGCAAGAAAGGCTGTCAAGGATGCGCGCAAAGAGGGATATAAACTTGGGCTGTTCAGGCCCATCACGTTATGGCCGTTTCCAAAAAAGAGGATTGAGCAGATTAGCAGAAAAATATCTAGATTTATTGTTGCAGAAATAAATTTCGGGCAGTATGCACACACAGTGCGCGAATATTCAAAAGTGCCGGTAGAGGAAGTGCACTATGTGCCTGGAGCAATACCAGATCCCGCATTGATCTTAAAACTTTTAAGAGGTGAACAGAGATGATAGCTGGCGAAGTACAGCATCCGAAGGATCTGTATCTAAGAAGTGATCGTTTGCCGCATATCTGGTGCCCTGGCTGTGGGCTGGGAATAGTACTAAAAAGCTATCTGGACGCAGTATTAAAATCAGATATTCCACTAGATAATCATGTACTGATTTCCGGAATCGGCTGTACAGCTAGGTTGCCTGGTTACGCCAATTTTGACAGTTATCACACTACTCATGGCCGTGCTATAGCTTTTGCCACGGGCATGAAAATTGCAAACCCAGCTCTTAAAATTGCAATAATTAGTGGTGACGGAGATCTGTTCAATATAGGGGGAAACCACATAATACATGCTGCACGCAGGAACATGGACCTATTGGTAATATGTGTGAACAATTTCAACTATGGCATGACCGGTGGACAGCATGGTTCTACCACGCCTACCGGTGCAAGAACCTCTTCCACGCCATTCGGAAATGCAGAGCAGAGTTTTAATCTACCTTATATTATGAGTGCTCTGGGTGCATCTTATGTAGCAAGATGGACAACGCTGCATGTAAGGCAGCTCGTCAGTTCAATCCAGAATGCAATGAAAGTCAAGGGATTTGCATTTATTGAGATTTTATCACCTTGTCCGCCAAATTTTGGAAAATATAACAGTTTTTCAGACGGTTTGGCAGAGATGGACCATTACAGAAACTACTCGATCGTAGATCCAAATGCAAAGCTTGAGGATATAACCATTGACATATCTTCAAAAAAGCCTATTGTTTTAGGAGAGTTTGTGAACAGACGCAGAGAATCATATTTAGAATCAGAAGAAAGATTGATAAAAAAAGCTAGAGGTGAGTAATAGTGAAAGAGTTGAGAGTATATGGATCGGGAGGGCAGGGGATCATTACGATAGGGCATCTGATTGGGGAGGCGGCTATAGAAGACAAAAAAAGCGTGATCATGACCGAAGAGTACAGTCCTTATGTAACCGGTGGCTGGTCTCGCGCAGATCTGATAATCTCAGACGAACACATAGATTATCCGATGGTAACTGGTCTTGACTTTTTAATCACTTTAACACAAGAAGGGTTAGACACAAACATTCAAATCTTGAAAGATGACGGAATAATAATACTGGAGAGCAGTATTGTAGATTATGATGGTTCAAATGCCATAGCAGTTCCTGCAAAAGAGATTGCAGAGTCATTAAAGAGCAGCAGAGTAGCAAACATAGTGATGCTTGGTGCATTTGCTGGTGCATCGCATGTGATATCCAGAGATTCAGCAATAACTGCCATAAAACGCAGGTTTCCGAAATACGAAAATCTAAATATCGAAGCATTTGAGAGAGGATTTAGAGAAGGTGAGAAGCATGAGTGATACTGTAATGGTCATAGGAGGTGGCATTGCTGGAATACAGGCCTCTCTCGATCTTGCAGAAGCAGGCTCAAAGGTAATAATGGTAGAACGCAGTCCTGCGATAGGTGGCAAAATGGCGGGATTAGACAAAAACTTTCCTACTCTAGACTGTTCAATATGCATTGAAGCTCCAAAGATGAGTGATGTTACGCACAATCCAAACATAACATTATTAACGCTTGCAGAGGTGCAAAAGGTAGAGGGTAAGCAAGGAGATTTCAAAGTCACAATTTATCAAAAACCCAGATTTGTGACCAGCGCATGCACAACCTGTGACCTATGTACGCAAGCTTGTCCGCAATTGCGCAAGAATGAGTTTGACTATGGAATAGGAGTGAGAAAAGCAATTTACACTCCTTTCAGTCAGGCAGAGCCGGGAATGTACGTAATAGACATAGACAGTTGCCTCAATGAACCTCCAAACTACCTGCCTTGCAATAGATGTATAAATGCTTGTGGCCCAAATGCCATAGACTTTAACATGCGTCCTAGAGAGATCACTGAGCATGTAGGCGCAATCATTGTAGCCACAGGTTTTGAGTTGTTCAATGCTAGTTTGCTAAAAGAGTTTGGATATGGAACCGATCCTGATATTTTGACTTCCATGGAATTTGAGAGGCTTGTCAATGCTGCCGGGCCCAGTGATGGAGAGATTATTGTGCCAAGCACGCACAAAGAGCCTGAAAATTTGTTGTTTGTACTATGTGCCGGGTCCAGAGATCAAAGATATGTACCATACTGTTCCAGATTCTGCTGTATGTACTCTGTGAAAGAATCAATACAAGCAAAGGATCATGGCATAAAGAATATCACTATTTTGTATATGGATATCAGGGCTTATGGCAAGAACTTTGACGAGTTTTTCAATCGTTCGAAAGAGAGTGGAGTCAGATACATACGTTCCCGACCTTCAAGCATACGCAGGGACGGAAATTATATAAAGGTAAGATATGAGAGCTTTGAAAAAGGGCAAGTTTTGGAAGAAAACTACGATATGGTGGTGCTTGCCACTGCAGCGATACCAAGCAAAGGTACAAAGGAATTGTCCACAGTTTTAGGAATTGAGATTGACAAAGACGGCTTTTTCAAAACTGTTCCGTCTAGTCCTGTAAAAAGTACTAGAGAAGGCATATTCATTGCCGGCTGTGCTTCAGGGCCAAAAGACATTCCTGATAGCGTGACTGAAGCTTCTGCTGCCGCTGCAGAGTCATTGCAGTACATAGACGAAAGAGTTTGGATAAAAATGCCTGTTGCCGAGCCTTTAGAGCTTGCTCCAGAGCCGAGAGTAGGCGTGTTTTTATGCGATTGCGGTTCTAATATAGCAGGTGTAGTAGATGTTAAAAAAGTGAAAGAGAGGGTTAAAGATATCAAGGATGTAGTTTATGTAGAAGAGAACAAATACACTTGTGCCGGCAGCACGCAAGACAGCATTGCTGCAAAGATCAGGCAGTATAATCTGAACAGGGTTGTTGTTGGTGCATGCTCACCAAAGACGCATGGAATAACATTTCAGAGAGTTTGCGCGAGAGCTGGCTTGAATCCATACCTTTTCGAGATGGCAAATGTCAGAAATATGGATTCTTGGGTTCACAAAAATGAGAAAGAGGCAGCAACAGAGAAAGCGTACGAGTTGGTGGATATGGCCATAGCCAAGGCCAGATATCTAGAACCGCTGGAAGAGATGGAAATTCCGGTCACGCATACGGCAGTAGTGGTAGGTGGAGGCATAGCTGGAATCACTGCCGCGACGGCACTTGAAAAGATGGGTATAAACACGCATCTTATTGAAAAAGATGACAAATTGGGGGGATTATTGAACAATATTACAGACCTTGCTCCTATGGGTATTGAAACGAAAGAGCTGCTGGATATTCGAATAAAAGAGCTTGAAGGGTCTGGTGCAAAATTGCATTTATCTACGACCGTGAAGAACGTGTCTGGATTTGTAGGCAACTTTAATGTTCAGCTTTCAGATGGACAAACCATACCGGCCGGTGCAATTGTAATGGCAACAGGTGCAGATCCATACCAACCTAAAGAGTTTAGCCAGGGTAACATAATGACTTCACTAGAATTGGAAAAGAGGATCAATGACATAAAAGAGGAAAAGATCACTATTGTTTCATGCATTGGTTCCAGAAACAAAGACCGGGGCTGTTCTCGTTTTTGCTGCTCAACAATGCTCAATCAAGCAGTTCGTTTGAGGGAACAGGGAAAGAAAGTAAGAGTTTTGTACAAAGATATCAGAGCTTATGCACGATTTGCTGAAGAACTGTACAAGAAAGCAGGTGATCTAGGAGTGCAATTTTTCCATTATGATCAAGAGAAAGTTCCTGAAGAGGTGGTAAAGTATGAAAATGGCACTGTGACCATACCAGATGAGCTGACCGGAGATACTTTGAGCATACCCACAGACCTGCTGGTGTTGAACATAGGGTTAGTGCCTAAAGAGAATGACATGATCAATCAGCTAAAATTATCAAAAGATGAAGAGGGATTTTTGCTAGAGGTCCATCCAAAACTGGGACCTGTAGAAGCTGCAGTTTCAGGGGTGTTTTTGGCAGGCACTGCGCAGGGGCCTAAAGATGCAAAAGAGTCGATGATGCAGGGGCTAGCAACTGCAGCCAAAGCGTCAAAGATACTGTTCAAAGATAAGATTACGAAAGAGCCGCTCATTGCATACATAGACCAGGACAAATGTATAAAATGTATGAAATGCACAACCGTCTGTCCGTACGGTGCGATTAAGGGAGAATTGAAAAAGCATGTGGAGATCGTGCCGGCAATGTGCATGGGTTGCGGAGATTGTATAGCAGAGTGTCCTACAAACGCGATATCAATGCCAAATTTCACTGATGCTGAGATTTTGACGCAGGTAGATGCTGCAACAGAGAAAAATGCGGATGAGAAGCTGGTAGTGTTTGCTTGTAACTGGTGCTCGTATGCAGGCGCAGACCAGGCTGGGATCTCGAAGATCCAGTATCCTCCCAGCGCAAGGGTGATAAGAACAATGTGTTCGAGCAGAGTTTCGCAAAAGCTGGTAATGCACGCTTTTGAGCGTGGAGCAGCAGCAGTGTTAGTAACAGGATGTCACATCAATGATTGCCATTACATCAATGCGAACGTGGATACTGAGAAAAGGGTTGAACGATGGCGCAAGTTCTTGCAGAACAGAAATATTAATCCTGACCGGTTGCAGCTTTGGTGGGTCAGTGCTGCGGAGGGAAACAGGTTTGCGTTTAAGATTCGGGATATGGACAAGCTTATAAAAGGGCTTTCTAAAGAAGAGATTCATGAAACGCCAGTAAAGCTAAAGGGGGTGAAATCATGATTAATATAGATGATAGCCGCTGGGAGCATGTAAATGAGCTTACAGAAAACGTGGGAAACATATGTTATCAGTGTGGAGTATGCACTGCCAGATGCCCGATCGGGGCAGTATCTGACGACTTGCTGAACGTTCGAAAACTGGTTCGTTCTGCACAGATCGGCATTGATTACACTGATAACTTATGGAGCTGTGCCACGTGCAAGCTCTGTGAAACCACATGTCCTAGAGATGTAAAGATTGTAAATGTGCTGTTAGGGTTGAGAAAGCTGGCGTTTGAAGAGCATAAAGTTCCTGAAAAGATAGAGAAGGTAGTGTGGGACATTTATGAAAACGGCAATCCCTGGGGCGGAAAAAAATCAGAACGAGCAAAATGGGCAGAAGGCATGCAAATTAAGGATGCGAAGAAAGGTGTTGATGTTCTTTTATATGTAGGCTGTGAAGCAGCATATGACAAAAGGATACACAGTGTGACCAAGGCTATTGCAGAGATTCTAAAAGCCAAAAACATAGATTTTGGAATACTTGGTAATGAAGAACTTTGTTGTGGTGAGCCTCTAAGAAACGCTGGTGAATGGGACTATATGGAAGAGTTGGCAACAAAGAACATCAACGATTTTAAAAACACGAATGCAAAAGTGATTGTTACCGTTTCTCCGCACTGTTCC
>JAVYRZ010000015.1:0-4333 GCA_038729465.1 Thermoplasmata archaeon | reverse complement strand
GCTTTGTTGTGGTGAGCCTCTAAGAAACGCTGGTGAATGGGACTATATGGAAGAGTTGGCAACAAAGAACATCAACGATTTTAAAAACACGAATGCAAAAGTGATTGTTACCGTTTCTCCGCACTGTTCCAACACGTTCAAGGAAGTGTACACAAAATTTGGACTAAATGTGAAAGTAATGCATTATGCAGAGTATTTTTACCAGCTTTACAGGGATGGTGTGATCGACTTTAAAAAATCGAAGGATCTAAAAGTTACATATCATGATCCTTGCATACTGAGCAGAACCGACCATTTTAACGATGGACCGAGAGAGATGCTGCAGAATATTCAGGGAGTAGAACTGAAAGAGATGAAAAACGTGAAAGAAGAGAGCATTTGCTGTGGCGGAGGCGGAAACAGGATGTTTTTAGAGTTTCATGGAAAGAGGCTCGCTGACGTGAGAACAGACGAGGCAAAGCAGACCGGTGCTGAGGTTCTGGTGACTGCGTGTCCATACTGCAACATGAACCTGCATGACAGTTCAAAGACCAGGTCATTGAACATAGAGGTAAAGGATCTGGCAGAAATATTGAGAGATGTGATATTATGAGCTCGCAAGGTATCTGGGTTTATCTAGAACATGAAAATAAAGAGTTTGAAGATGTGTCATTAGAGATTCTTTCAAGAGCCAAAACTCTCGCAAAAAAAGTAAATGAGAAAGTGGTGGGATTGATTCTAGGTACTGAACCTGACAACCTAGGAGAAATAGCGATAAAGTACGGTGCGGACGAGATCATATTTTTAAAAAGCCCAGTATTTGAAAAATACAATACTGAATATTATACTAAGAGCATAACCGATTTGATCAAGGTTCGAGAACCAAACATATTCTTGCTTGGTGGTACTTATAATGGCAGAGACTTGGCAGCACGTATTGCAGCAAGATTAAAAACAGGATTGACTGCCAATGCTATATCTCTAGACATTGATGAAAACTTGACAATGTATGCAGGAGTGCCAGGTTATGGCAGTAAAGTTATAGCTGAGATTGTATGCACAAAGAACAGGCCGCAGATGTCTACTGTGAGACCCGGCATATTCGAAAAGAGTGTGGATGAGACCAGATCTGGCAAGATTGAAGTTATCGAGCCTGATCTCGCGAATTTTGTAAGCAGGGTAAGGGTGATAGAACAGGTTAAAAAAGAGTTTGTAGATCTCTCAAAATCCGAGTTTGTCACTGTTGTTGGAAATGGTGTGGCTTCTAACATGGATCTTGCAACTATGTTTGCAAAAACTGCAAAAACTGAGATTGGAGTTACCAGGCCTCTAGCAGATCGTGGGCTGGCACCTAGAGACATACAGATTGGCTCTACGGGCATATCTTTGAAAGCTAGGCTCACGCTGGTGCTTGGAGTAAGTGGCGCTGAACATTTTGTATCTGGAATTGCAAACTGCAAGACTGTGATCGCGGTAGACAATGACCGAAACTCTAACATTTTCAATTATGCAGATTACTGTGTGATTGCTGACGCAATGAAATTGTTGCCAGTACTGATCAGGGAGATGAGCCAATGAATATAATAGTAGCGATAAAAATAGTGCCAAAAACAGAAGATATATCGTTTGATCCTGTTACCAAGACTATAAACAGGGCACATGCTGAAAATCAGATCAATGAAGCTGACAAAAATGCGTTAGAATACGCATTGCAAGTTCGTGCTAAGGTGGGTGGGAAAGTAACTATCATATCTATGGGCCCACAATTTTTCGAACCGCACTTGAAGCTGGGCATTGCGATGGGTGCAGATGATGCAATATTGCTATCAGATCGTGCTTTTGCAGGCGCAGACTCGTATGCGACTGCACTGGTGCTAGCACAGGCCATTAAGAAGATTGGCGCATATGATCTGGTACTATGCGGCGAAGAGTCTTCTGACGGTGGTACTTCTCAGGTTCCAGCACAGGTGGCTGAACTTTTGGATCTGCCACAGATCACATTTGTGTCAAGCTTTGATATATCTGATAAATACATTAGGGCAAAACGCACAATAAAAGGAGGGCATGAGACCGTAGAATCCACGCTTCCCACGTTGCTGAGCATTGAGCTGGGCGTAAACCAGCCTCGTTTCCCAGACTTTAAAAGAAAAAGATGGGCTGACAAAGAATTTAAAGTGACTGTATGGACTGCTAAAGACTTGGGCCTGAAAGACGAAGAGACGGGCCTGAACGGCTCTTATACAAACGTTGCAAAGCTTACAGAGTCCGTGCCTCCAGTTCGAAAAAAAGAGTATATTGAAGGTACTATAGAAGAACAGGCTAAAAAAATAGTGGAGATATATAAAAAAGTAAAATTACACGAAAATGTCTAAAAGCGATTCGTATTCTTTCGGATCCTTGTATTTTTGCAGTGCCATTGGCTTATCTGGATGCCTAAGTGCCTGCGTTTCGTAGGTTTTTTTGTTTTCTTCCTTGTATATCAGCCCTAACGGAAATTTTTGTTCGTTCAACAACACTTCAAACGCTTTTTGTTTATCTGTAAAATCATGGTTCACAGTTCTTAAATCATATGTATTTGCCTTGTACCAGTCATATGTATTCACCTTGTTCCATGTAACGCATGGGCTGAATATGTCAATCAGCGAAAAACCCTTGTGCTCTATCCCGCCTTTAATAAGCTCTGTAAGCTGGTTAATATCCCCAACAAAGCCTCTGGCTATGTACGTAGCACCTGCTGCCAGAGCCAGCAAAGGCCCGTTTACAGGTGTTTCGATGTTTCCGAACGGAGAGGTGTTTGTAACAAAGCCCTCATTGCTAGTTGGCGAAAATTGGCCTTTAGTAAGCCCGTATATCTGGTTGTCCATGATAACATACGTAATATCAACGTTTCTCTTAGCTGTGTGTATAAAATGTTCCATGCCAATTGCATACCCATCTCCATCACCACCCGCAGCAATCACCGTTAGCTGCGGATTTGCAAGTTTTACACCCGTAGCCAGTGCCAACGCACGGCCATGTATTCCGTGAAGCCCGTAACTGTAAAAATAGCTGCTCATTTTGGAAGAACACCCAATTCCAGTCACCAAAACTGTATTTGCAGGATCCAAGTTCAGCTCTGATGCTGTTTTTTTCAAAGCCATCAATACTCCATAATCACCACATCCGGGGCACCATGTAGGCTTCTCTTTATCATAAAATTTTGGATCGTTCATTGTTTAATCACCTCTTCTATTTTTTTATAAATGTCCCTGGGCTTAAAAGCGCGTCCATCATATTTCAGGATTGATATGATGTTTAAAGATCCTAACTGGGATTTCATAAGCGTTGCAAGTTGTGCTGTATAATTGTTTTCCACTACAAATATGCGCTTTGCATTTTTAAGTAATGCTCTAAGCTCCTCTGCTGGAAAAGGCCATAAAGTTCTTATCCTGATGTATTTTAAATTTATCTGCTTATCTTTCAGGTATTCCATTGCTTCCAGTATTGGGCCTTTCGTAGAACCTATCCCTATCACGATATTTTCAGACTCTTCGCCATATGTAACACTGTTGTACATCTCTCTGGCTGCAATGTCCAGTTTATGCATCCTCTTTTGCATCATCTTGTTTCTCAGTTCTACTTTCTCGGTAATGTGTCCATATTCATCATGCTCATCACCGGTCTCGAGATGTATGCCGTTTTTCACGGTGGGTATAGATCTTGGAGATATGCCATCTTCCTGAAAAGAGTATCTTTTAAATTCTCGGTCGCTTGAGTCTATGTTCAGCAAAAGCTTGCCACGATCTATGCTCAATTTATCAAGATCAAATCTTTTGGTGGTCTGTTTGTTCCAGCTTATTAGCTCATCAGTCAATATTATCACCGGGCACTGATACTTATCTGCAAAGTTGAATGCTGAAACTGTAAAATAAAAAGCTTCTTCCACGGTGCCAGGCACTATTACTATTCTCGGTATCTCGCCATGTCCTCCAACTGTCACATGATTGATGTCTGACTGCTCTGTTTTTGTGGGCATGCCGGTGCTGGGCCCTGCTCTCTGTGCCTCTACTATCACTAATGGTGTTTCGATCATGCCTGCAAGCCCGATGGCTTCTGTTTTCAGGTCTAGGCCTGGTCCTGAAGTAACAGTCATTGCTCTTGCTCCTGCATATGAGGCACCGATTGCCATGTTCACTGCTGCAATCTCTACCTCAGCCTGTATCGCTACACCCAGCTGCTCTGGCAAAAAGCGGGCCATGTACTCTAATATATCAGATGCGGGCGTTATAGGATAGGCTGCTATGAACCTGCATCCCGCTATTATTGCGGCAATGCCTATCGCTTCATTTCCCATTATGAGCATTCGCTCTTTGCT
>JAVYRZ010000014.1 GCA_038729465.1 Thermoplasmata archaeon | reverse complement strand
TTATAATAAAACCTATTACTTGTAAAAAATGCGGAGCACAATTGAAACTTTCGGCAACAGGAATTACAAAATGTGAATATTGTGGAACTATATATAAAATTTCAGAATACATTGATTTATTAAGTGATATTATTGAAAACGACAAGAAACATTAAATTTTGTAGATCAGACATTATTTGATATTAGTCGAAGAGTGGAGTTAGGGATGAGGCTAACTATTTATCTTGATTTTTTAGAACTGGTCATTCTGCTCGATTTTTTACAATTTGATAAAGAGAACTTGGATTTTGAGGTTAGAGTGAATCTGATAAACCATATAAGAAAAAAATTGAACTATTATCTTTCCACCCTACAAAAAAAGTTAGTAGTTTCACAATCACAACAGATAGTTGTACCATTACCTGACCTATTTTCTGAAATTGAAAAGTTAGATCAGACAGCATTATCAATAAATGTTATCATTGAGGCTCTAAAAATTCTAGACTTTGAAAAAGAGGATATAGGACAGGACTTGAGAGAGATACTAGATATAATAATTGAAGATAAAAATCGTACTATAGCGTATAGATTTCTTGAAATTATTATTATGCAAAAGCCTGAAAGCATTCGTAGTTATTTTAAAGATCTTATACCTATCCTTTATAAAAAGTCTGATGAAATATTTGAAACTGACCCATACTTTAGATCATTGGCAAATAAATTAGCACAATGGGCATCAGATGATTCAAATAAAAAACAGTAGTAAAACACAATTTTTTCAATAATTAATTATTAAAATATAAAATTTGTAATAGTAACAATGCGTAATATGATAATAACTATAACAATTTTCTATTTTGATCATTAAGAATTGTTCTTCCCAATCTAAGTATTTTTTCTGTGTCGGCAAGATAAATATGCTCTAAATGGATATGTTCAAATTCTATTTTATATACTATTTTTTGATTTTTAGAAAGCTTTAACTTCTTTGCAATATAACCCTCTCCAAATTTAGTGCGAACTGGATTGCTAAGACCAGATTTGAAAATATTATCCCATTGAATCTTTGGAATACTATAAGTTCTCAATTGTTTGCCCATAAAATTTTGGGTATCAAGATATTGCACAATTGTTGTTCTTTCATATTCTTCTGACTCTGGAAGTTTGTATCGATATTTTAAGTATATCCATGTAACAACGCCCCCTATCAAATCTATTATTAACGAAATGTATCCTAATACTAAGTATCCACAAAAGATAGCTGTACCACCAAGAATATAGGTAACTAGAAGCTTTTTATCTTTAAGTATTGACCTTAAGATAAGCAGTTTCTGTGCATCTTTATTAATTAATTCTCCTATCTTTTTATTTTCATAAGAATCTTTACTATTTTTAGGAGTTTTAGTTTTGATCTTAAGATTTTTTGATGATTGATCTAGCTTCCTCATATTATTTGGTATTAACTTTCTTAAATTTAAACGATGCGGTTTTTATTACCACATCTGTATAAAAAGATAGTAAACAAAAAATGAGAGGTCCTAACCTCTATAAAAGTAAGCATAGTGAGCTGTGAATTTTCACAAATGTATTAGAGAGGCAACTTTATTATAGCGGTACCATTTGGTAGCGATGCTACAAATTCATATCCCTTACTTATGAACTCTTCCACCTGATCAATTTTAACCACTTTTTGTTTATTACCATTGTTGGTCATAGCTCCTGTTACTTTGTCTCTAAGCAGTTTTTGAAAATCTTCATTAGACATGCTTGTAAGATCTATCTTATCTATCTCTTCCTGCTTGTACCCCACTGCCAACAATAATTGCTGTTGCAAATATAGCTTAGCATCGTTTTCAGAAGGCTCAGAATTTCTAGTTTCCAAATACTTGGTGCATTTTTTGTATGACTCTCGCATTTCTTCTATCATATCCGGTGGCAATCTCTTATTAGTAGAGTATCTAGCCTCGATATCTCCTTTGTGACCCATCATGAACATTCTCCATGGATGTGATATTAATCCTTTTGATTCGGCTATATCCAAAGCAGTAGCAAAGTATGCTCTTAACACATAAGGTCTCATCTTCACTCCAGCTTTGTTTATGCCTTCCCTTATGTCCCTCGAAACCAGCAGTGTCCGCATGAAATTATGATTCTTGAATATTCCATCATTTATCTGTAACACTGGAGAATTTTCAGACAACTTTTCCCCTTTTTCTATTCTTTCTTTTACGTATTCTTTTATCAGATCGCAGCCCTCTTTTCCAATGAAAGTGAAATATTGATTTCTAGCCTTCGATAATCGGGATCTCACAACAATTATTGCAGGTATTTTCTCGAATTCTATGCTCTTAAGGTTGAAATCCACGAGGTCTCCGATAAGCAATCCATCAGTGCCCTCGTAGTTGCCCAGTGATTCAGGTCTTAATCCTGAAAATGCCATCAATGCTATTGCAACTCGCCCTCTTTTAGTGCTTTCTCTTAGCATTCTTGCTAGTTCATCCTTTGTGGGTATCCTTTCATTCATAGTCATTGGATTCTCACCCTCATTGGCTATGTTCACATTCATCTTATAGTCAATATCGTTGAAGATCAGCCAAGACCTTAATGTGTACTTGAATTTCACTATGTAGGACCCAGCTTTCCCCTCTGATTCCATTTTCCTCACAAAATCCATAAATTCGTTCTTTAGTTTTCCATTCTTTGCGTTCTCTATAATAATCTCTGGTGTGATGTTGTTAAGCTCACAGTAGAGCCCTAAATTTCTAAGCCATACGTCAGCACTTATGGCTGATCTTGCTCTCATATTCTCATACCAACGCCTAATTTGCTCATTTTCAAGTAATTTTTTATGTTTTTGCTTAAAAGTCATGCATGGTCACATGCATGGTTATGAAACGGTTGTTTATAAAGTATTCGATTATTGATATATAGTGCGGAGAGCCGGATTTGAACCGGCGAACTTCTACAAGAGTGGACCCTAAATCCACCGCCTTTGACCAGGCTCGACAATCTCCGCATTCTATACGAGATTTTTCAGTACTAAACCTGATCAAGCAAGTTTCAGGGTAGAGAATATGCGTCAATTATACTAAAAATTTTCGTTATTTTTTTTGAAAAACGGTGCAGAAGAAATTGAAAATAGAATGACAGCGAAACATGCTTTCCTGGAGCTCGCGCATCCAAGTACGCACATGATACGCGGACAGGCTTAACTGCCGGGTTCGGGATGGGACCGGGTGTTTCCCTGTCGCTATGACCGTCATTCCAAATCCCTTAAATGAGAACTAATATATAAAACTTACATTTAGTACTATGCTGGTAATATACAGTTAAATGAATAATATTTTTCTCATTTTTTTATGTATAATACGTATTTTTATAATATCAATTTTGTGATAGTTATTTACCTTATACCAAAAACAATTAAAAAGATGTACACTATGCTAGCTCAGATTAAAAAATGATTCAACTGTCAATTTCTGCCATAGGTTTCATACTATTCCGGAAATTGGCGGCTGAATTTTTAACAATTATTTAATCAAAAAAATATGTATTATACGCTTTTATTTAGCAATTATTTCTGCAAAGTAGTACAAATTATCTTAGAAATAAGGGACAGCACAGGAAATAGCAAAATATCACAACGCTCAATTTCTGGCATGGAAAAAATAAAAACATTTAAATAGAAGAACATTTTTACCATTCTCAATCAAGAAGGTGATATTTACTATGATGACAGGACAAGTACCTATTTTGGTATTAAAAGAAGGAACAGAAAGAGAATCAGGCAAAGATGCTAAGAAAAACAATATTGCAGCGGCTAGAGCCATCGCTGATGCAGTGAAAACTACGCTTGGGCCAAAGGGAATGGATAAGATGTTAGTTGACGGTTTAGGAGACATTGTTATTACTAATGATGGAGCTACAATCTTAAAAGAGATTGATGTACAGCATCCGGCTGCAAAGATGATAGTTGAGGTCGCCAAGTCACAGGATCAAGAAGTGGGTGATGGAACTACCACAGCAGTAGTGTTGGCTGGAGAGTTATTAAAGCAGGCTGAAAGCTTGTTAGAGCAAAACGTGCATGCAACTATCATTAATAACGGTTACAGGCTTGCATCGCAGAAAACTTTAGAATTAATCTCTAAAATCGGAAAGAAGATAGATTCAAAAGACGATCTGATTTTAAAAAAGATAGCCACTACGGCAATGACCGGCAAAAACATAGGAAACAGCAGTTCATATTTTGCAGATCTTGCAGTTAAAAGTGTAATAGCTATAACAGAAAAGGTAAACGGAAAGACTGTTGCAGACATTGACAACATTAAGGTTGAGAAAAAGACAGGTGGTGGAATAGCAGAAACGGCAATGATTGACGGAATAGTATTGGATAAAGAGAAAGTGCACCCAAGAATGCCTAGAATTGTTAATAATGCGAAGATCGCGCTGATAAACGAAGGGCTTGAAATAAAGAAAACAGAGATCAGTGCCAAGATCCAGATTGAAGATCCAACAAAGATACATGCATTTTTAGATGAAGAAGAAAAGCAATTAAAAGATATGGTAGAGCTGGTTAACAGCAGTGGCGCAAACGTGTTAATATGTGAAAAAGGGATAGATGACCTTGCTCAACATTATCTATCTAAACATGACATTTATGCAGTTAGAAGAGTGAAGAAAAGCGATATAGAAAAGCTAGCAAAGGCTACAGGTGCCAAAATTGTAACGAACCTAAGTGATCTCAAAGCTGAAGATCTAGGGTTTGCTAAAACAGTAGAAGAGAGAAAGATAGGAAATGACAACATGACCTTTGTTACAGGCTGCAAAAATCCGAAGGCAGTATCGATTCTGATCAGAGGCGGTACTGAACATGTTATAGCAGAAGTAGAGAGGGCACTTCATGACGCTCTCAAGGTAGTAAGCGTTGCGATAGAAGAAGGCGTTGCAGTACCAGGTGGCGGTGCTATTGAAACTGAGCTGGCTATGCAGCTTAGAAAGTATGCGCCTACAGTAGGTGGCAGAGAACAGCTAGCGATTGAAGCGTTCGCAAATGCATTGGAAGTCATACCTAGAACTCTGGCTGAAAATGCAGGAATGGATGCGATAAATATCCTGATAGGTATCAGGTCCCAGCATGAAAAAGGAAACAAAGGGTTTGGCATAGACGTATTTAGCAATAAGGCCAAAGACATGTTCGAAGAAGGTGTGATTGAGCCTGCAAAAGTGAAAGAGCAGGCAATCGAGAGTGCGATGGAAGTAGCTACTATGATTCTCAGAATCGACGATGTAATACAGTCAAAGAAGAGAGAAGGGCAGCCTGGCGGTGGTATGCCTGGTGGCGGTATGCCTGGTGGTGGAATGCCGGGTATGGGCGGAATGGGCGGCATGCCAGAAATGTAAAAAATCTTTTTTATTTTTTTCAATTTTTTAGTGGGTGTATTTATTATGGCGATACCTGGGTTTGGAAGTTTTTCGGTGAAAGAAAGTAATATTGAAGCTCATTACGATGTGGCCATAATCGGTGCTGGTCCTGCAGGATTATCTGCGGCAATATACTCAAAAAGGGCAGGATTAAATCCTATCGTGCTCGACAAGTATCTGACAGGTGGCTTGGTTATTGAAAATCCGCTTGTAGAAAATTATTTGTCTCATAAGCTTATAAAAGGAGAAGAGCTGGCTACATTGATGAAAGCGCATGCGAAAGAGTATGCAACAATATTGGAAAATGTAGAGATAGTTAACATTAAAAAGAGCAATAACGACTTTGAAATCAAAACTCCTGATAAGATAATAAAAGCGAGTGCGATCATACTTGCAACTGGAACAACGCATCGAAAATTAAATGTGGCGGGAGAGGATAAGTATCTGGGCAAGGGAGTATCTTACTGCGTAACATGCGATGCATACTTTTTCAGAGGCAAGAAAGTGGCAGTGATAGGTGGAGCTAATTCGGGAGCTGTGGCAGCACTGTATCTTAAGAATGTAGGTGTGACACCCGTAATTTTTGAATATATGCCCAAGAAAATGTGCGAATATTCGTATATTCAAAAATTAGAAGAAGAGAAGATAGAGTATAATTTGAACGTGCAGATTAAAGAGATCATGGGAGATGGCAACAAACTGAACAAGATTCGGTACACAGAGAGGACTACGAACACTGAATCAATACAGGATTTTGACGGAGTATTCATTTATGTAGGCTTATTACCACAGAATGAAATTGCGAAAAAGCTGGGCGTGGACCTGGATACAAAAGGTTACATTATCACTGATAAAAAGCAGAGAACCAGCGTATCTAAAATATATGCGGCAGGGGACATAACCGGCAACTCCGGGCAGATTATCATATCTGCAGGGCAGGGTGCCTTGGCTGCGCTGAGCGCATACGAAGATATCAAGATAAACAATCTTTAATAGTTATTTTAACTGACTGTAGAATCAAGGTTGTCATGGGCCACGGCAGTGTATTTTTTATGTTACATAGATGCTTAAGCCTTTTATTTCAGAGATATAAATCATAAAATAGAACTTGAGAAAAAATTATAAATATTCTGATACATTTAATAACAGTATGGGTAACAAAAACATCAAAAAAAATATTTTTAAAGTTCTACTGCCAATAGCAGTAGTCGTCGTATTGATGAGTTCTGGTTTTTTGATATCGTCTTCGAGTTTGGCCAATGAACCGGGTCATGCGCAGACGTATCAGGTTTCAAACGCACAAGTATCGACAATGACGCAAAAGGTGCTAAGTGAGTTGAGAGAAAAAAGTGTGCCTGCAAAATATGCGTATTTGCCAAACTTTAATGCAAAGTACGCTAGAAATGGCAATACGATAACCCCACTGTACAGCTCTGCACCAGCACCGATGGGAATAGGATATTATGGCTTGATGAATAACAGTGGTGTTTTGACAGGAACGGTATTGAACACTACCAGTTTTGAAGGATCTATCACTGTAAACAACCTCAACATATTTTATCTTGATGCAGACAGTCCTTATAGCCTGAGTTTTCAGCTAAATACTGTTCTCAAGAACGTAACATTGTTTGGAAACAACAGTTTTGTATTCTGGACCCAGAACACTGTTTCATACTCTACAAGAACGCATCAGCTGTCAATGGTCGACAATATCTGGAATTTTTCGAATGACCAATATCTTTTCACTCAAAATTCACTGTACAGCTATGATGGCGTTTCGGTACCACCAGTCTATTATTACGGTGTAAGCAGCAACTTTACAAATGTTAACTTTCCATTTACGATAAATGTGTATATTAACAGCACGATCATAAATAATAGAAATGCTGTATTTTTTAACTACACTTTGCTCCAGCAAAACCAGGCACCTATTTCTGGATCTTATGACGAGGTAATATTCAACTCTACATACGGTACGCCCTCAGATTATACTACTGCACCCGCATATTTTCAGGTGAATGGAAATGAGCCCACACCTACCGGATTCTTGCTTTACGATGCAGAGTTGATGCTGGGCGGGTATGGTGGTGGCAGTACGACAACGGTATTTAACATAAATGCCACGATGCAGCTTAGCTATCTGTCCAGCACGGGATACATTGCAGTTCCATCAGCTTATAATTTTGGCACTGATACTGGTGAGACAAGCGTTGGTGTGTCATCATCATGGAACGGCGTCAATCCAACTGCAATACTCACTACAGGTCCTTCGATTCTGGCACCGTTGTGGGGGCTGGCTCCCGGATCTGGCAATATCAAGATTTCTGGGTCTGTAACACCTTCCAACGCGTTTATGTTTATTAACCCTGGATCAGCATTCAATGCCACAATCGCACAGTGGGCGGCTATCGGCACGGCAGGAAAGTTTTCATATGACTTGCCTTCAGGCACTTACAGTGCTGAGATCCTGCTAAGCAATTATAATCCGGTTTTCATCACATTCAGCAGCTCTACGGTATTGAACGTGAGCATGGTAAAGAACATGGCTATGGGCATATATACACCCCTTTACGCTTTTGACAATGCTCAGATTGCAGCATTGTCCATTAAGGGAAACGGAACGCTGAACAATCCGTATGTTCTCGAAAACAACCAATATGGATCTTTAAGTCCGCTTTTCAGCCAGCTTAATGACTATGCATTTCCAGTGTTTTCTGGACTGTTGCTAGTAAACACAAACTTGTACGTATCAATAAACAGTCCTCCAACATTCTTTATTAACTTTGGCAGTGCTGCAACTCTCATTGCAGGTTCATATAATCTGCCAAATTACAATTATCTGCAGATCCAGTTATACAACACATCTCATGTATCCATATATCATGCCAATTATGTTACTGGCTGGTTCTCTAATGAAGTTTATGGAATTAACCAGGACGATTTTCCAGTTGCAAATATCATGCTATGGAACAGCACTAGTGACCTGGTCGGAGATAATAACTTTTATGATTGGGGCAGTTCTTTGCTTGTGTACGGAGGATCTGGAAACGTAATATGGGGTAACGAGTTTTTGCAGTATCCAGTGCCATTAAATTCAGCTACAACTAATGGCATTGGACAGTTTGGGCTCACCATCTACAGCTCTGGAAACACGATTTACAACAATTACTTTAATGTGACAGTCCCTGCATACAGTCCTTCTATGAACATTTATAACTATATGCCGGCAGTGTATGAAAACAACTGGAACATTACATCTGAGCCTGCAAGCGTGGTTAACACGGTGAACGGATATCAGTTATCTGGAAACATAATGAACCAGCCTACTCAGTCTGGAAACTTCTGGAGCGGTTATAGTTCAAGCATGCCTGTTCCTTACAATGTATCTGGATTCATAGCAGTTGGCGGAGATTACAGTCCTATCGTGCCTGCATATTACAAGGTAACAATCACCATATCGGGGCTATCCAATACTACCGTGATGGCGTTTTTGTACACTACCTCGCAGAACCATGCATTTCTCTATTCTACATATGGCTCTGGCACATTAAGTTTCCAGGTTACGAACGGCAGTTACTATTTTATACTCATGACTCAAACAGGCATATACTCATCAGTGCCAGCAACCATAACAGTGAATGGAGCAAACGTGAATATAACCGTGACCCTAGCCGGTAACTCGGTTATACTCTAATCTTTTTTTTCTTTTTTGAGCAAAGCAAAACAAAAATTATATAAACTATATCTTCATTCTTGTTTTAAATTTGGACGGTGTATACTAAAATGAGCACAAAAAGAGCAGATAGAACAGCCGCAAAAAAAGTTCGAGATAAATGGAAAGCAAAGATATGGTACACTATAGTTGCGCCAGAAACGTTTGCATCGAGAGAGATTGGAGAGACTCCTTCTGAGACACCAGAACAGTTGCTTGGAAGAGTTGCAGAAACAACGTTATACGATATAACTGGTAACGTAAAAAAATCATATATAAAATTGTTTTTTAAGATTGATAAGATTGAAGGAACCAAGGCTATTACGAGTTTCATAGGTCATGACACGCTTCCAGATTATACCAGAAGATTGGTAAGAAGGCGAAAAAGCAGAATTGACATAATATTTCCAATATCTACGAATGACGGTTTTTCTATGCGAATAAAATTAACATTAGTATCAGATAAAAGGATAAACTCATCATTGAAGACGGCAATAAGAAACAGGATCAAGGAAATATTGAAAGAATACTCATCTAAAAACACATATTCAGAATTTGTAAAATATATGATTTCTGATGCTATTGTTTCAGATATCGAGAATGGAATAAAAACAATCTATCCGATCAGAAAGATAGAGATTCGAAAATCAGATTTATTAAAAACACCTGAGCAACCAACAATAGCACCTGAAACCGCAACAGAACCAAATAATTAGATGCCGGGGTGGCTCAGTTTGGTAGAGCGTCGGACTCATAGGGTATTTTAAATAAAATAGACTGAGACATCCGAAGGCCCCGGGTTCAATCCCCGGCCCCGGCATTAAAAAGCTTTTTATCAGTGATATAAATATAGGTTACATGAAGGTGAAATAATGAAAATTGCAATGCCATTAAAAAATAGTAACAAACTTGATAGTGAGCTTTCAGAGCATTTTGGACACGCATCTTATTTTGGATTTGTAGAGATAGAGGATGGAAAGATAGTAAACTATGAAATTATACCGAATACATTTGAGTCTCACGGCCCTGGGGATCTTCCAAATCTGATAAAGCAGAAAAACGCAGAGATACTTATAGCCTATGGAATGGGACAGAGAGCCCTGGACTTTTTTGAGAGCTATAATATTAAAGTGATTACCGGCGTTGAAGGATCGATGAAAGAGATCGTGGATGAATATATAAAAGGAAACCTTGAAGTGGATGAGAGCTGGAAAGATAAAGAAGAGTTTGCGCATCATGATCATGAAGATCATGAGTGAAACCCCAAATTTCTCATATTTTTATATTACACATAAAATTAATTTTTGTGAATAAATAGAACTTTATCCATGCGTTGTTCAGATACTTTTTAATACTTATTTATTATCTTTATAAGCTATGAAGATCGCAGTTTTTGGAGCTGGCGCGATAGGCTGTTTGGTAGGCAGTTATCTTTCAAAAAATAACGACGTGACGCTTATCGGGCGTAAGAAATTGGTAGAAAACTTTAATTTGAACGGCATTGTTATTCAGGGATTGACCAATAAAGTTACCAAAAACTTGACGGTTTTAGAAGAGTTAACTGGAGAATTTGATCTGATCATACTTACAGTAAAATCTTACGACACTGAAAACGCGATGCACTCTATATCCGACAAAATAAAAAATGCATATTTGTTAAGTTTGCAGAATGGATTAGACAACATTTCGATAATCAGGAGATTCAGGTCTAATCGGTTATTGGCTGCGACCACAACTTATGGTGTATACTCTTTAGATTATGGCAAAATTGTGCATACAGGACTAGGGTTAACGAAGATAGGCACCATATCAAAAGATGCAGAGTTATTTATAAGAGAACTGATAGTACAGTTTAATGAATGTGGTTTAGAAACCCAGTATTCATCTGATATAACTACTGATATATGGATCAAAGGAGCGATCAATGCTTGTATAAATCCTGTTACGGGCATATTGTATGTAAAAAATGGAGAGTTAATTGCAGATGAGAATCTACACAGTATATTGAGAGAGCTCTCGAAAGAATGCAGTGCGGTTTTAGAATTAAAAGGAATTAACATAAATTTATTGAAGTTGACAGAAGAGGTTATAAAAAACACTGCCAATAACTATTCGAGCATGGCCCAAGACTTAAAAAGAGGATCTTTGACAGAGATAGACCATATTAACAAGGTGTTTATAGATGAGGGAAAACAGCATAATATAACTTTGCCATATAACAGTACTTTATATTATATGGTCAAGTATCTTGAAAAAATAAAAAAAAGTTAATAAGAGAAAAGGTATATTGTTTCATTATGGCATTATTACAAGTTGCTTTGGACCTGACAATATTGGATCGGGCTACGCAGATCGCGAAAGAAGCAGTAGCTGGCGGTGCAGACTGGATTGAAGTGGGCACGCCGCTCATCAAAAGTGAAGGCATGAACGCGGTAAGAACCATTAAAAAAATGTTTCCTAAGAACATGGTTGTAGCGGACATGAAAACTATGGATGTTGGCAGTGCAGAAGCTGAAATAGCAGCAAAGAGCGGAGCTGACATTGTGGTAATTTTGGGAGTGGCAGATGATTCTACTATTGCAGAAGGTGTAAAAGCAGCTCAAAAATACGGCTCGAAAATAATGGTAGACTTGATGAATGTTGAGAATCTGGAAGAGAAGATTAAAAGTGTAGAAAAGCTGGGTGCTGAATATCTGTGCATTCATGTGGGTGTGGATCAGCAGATGATAGGCATGAGCCCTGTCGAAAAGCTAAAGAAAATATATGCGATCACAAGACTTCCGATTGCTGTTGCAGGTGGGTTGAACTCGGAAACTGCACCGGAAATGATAAAAAACGGAGCATCGATTATCATAGTTGGCGGTGGCATAATTAAGGCACCGAATGTTGAGGCAGAAACCAGAAAAATAAAGAAGAGTATAGAGACATTAACACCTATCGAAACAGATTTATACAAAAAATACAGTACGGGTCAGATCAAAGAGGCGCTTATGAAAGTCTCTACATCCAATATCAGCGATGCAATGCATAGAAAAGGAGCAATTGGACAGTTTATATCTCTGTGCCCAGGCTCTAAGATCGTTGGTGCTATATTAACTGTAAAGACAATGGATGGAGATTGGGCCAAGCCTGTGGAGGCGATAGACCGTGCGAAGGAAGGTGAGATACTGTTTATAGATGTAGATAATGGGCCCACAGCGGTGTGGGGAGAACTGGCAACATGGAGCGCGTATACGCGAAAGCTGGCTGGAGTGATAGTGTACGGTGCAGTGAGAGATGTAGATGCAATAAGAGAGGTGCATTATCCAATATTTGCAAAAAAGCTGGTACCCAATGCAGGAGAGCCCAAAGGATTTGGAGAGATTGGCATAGAGCTGAATATTGAGGGAAAGAAGATCAAAACTGGAGACTGGGCCATGGCAGATGAGTCTGGAATAGTGATAATACCGAAAGAAGAGCTGATTGAGATTACAAACAGGGCTGTCGATGTGTTTGAGAGAGAGAACAGGATCAGAGAAGAGATACAGAGAGGCTCTACATTGTCGGCGGTACAAAAGCTGGAAGAATGGGAAAAAGTAGGCTAGGGAATGTTTAATGATAAACTTGCACAATCATTCATTATGGTCTGACGGTTCTTATAGCATTGCTGAAATTGTAGATTATGCGATCAGAAATAAACTAAAATATCTCGGAATATCAGATCATTATCTTACCTCTAAAGTAAACTCAATTAATAACGGTTCTTTAAAAAAATATATTGATGAAATCAACAGATTAAGAGAGATTTACAGGACAGAGATAAACTTGTATGCAGGAGTTGAGATTGACTTTACGCCAAGAACTAATTTTAAAAATTTGGATTTTGAGATGTTGAGGCAATTAGATTATGTTCTGTTTGAACATGTTCAGAACGAAAATGAAGGTGGATTACCGTTATGGCAATTGCCTGAACTGGTTGATAAAATCGGTGTTTTTTCAGGACTGGCTCACAATAATCTCATCAAAAATTTTTCAAGTGCAGAGATGCAAACTATATTATCCATGTTTGAATCTAAGAATATATTTATAGAGCTAAATACTAACACGAATTATATGAAATATGGAAAATACTATTTTGAGCTATCTGTAGAATGGTTTGAAAATATCAGAAATTACAGGATCCCTATATCTATAGGCTGTGATATGCATGAAAATATTCAAGACCTGCTAAATTTTAATATAGCTCTCGACTTTATTAACTCAAACAAGCTTGAGAAAAATATAAAAATGTTAATAGATGCTCTTGACAGGATAAGAAAGCATGGTTGAGATAAAAAAGAAGATAAAAAACAGACGTTTTGAAATAGGAATAAGCTTGGTTTTGATCACGTTACTGGGCATTTTTCTAAGATCTATACCATCTCTTATATATCCGATCTGGAGTGAAGACTTTGGAGTATACTATGCTGTAACTACTGCATTTATTAGCTCAAACAATATTTTTGGGGCAATACCGTCTCCTTGGGGCACTTCAGGGTACGGTAACTTTCCGATGTTCTACTGGATCATAGACTTAATTCATTTTACTACGGGCATAAATATCCATTTTTTATTATTGCACATTCCTCCTATAATTGGCGGACTGACAGTACCAATCTTATATTTTATAGCTAAAAAACTGACAGGCTCTAACGCGATCGCGCTTTTATCTGCATTGTTTCTGGCAATCAATCCTATTGATATTTTCGAAACTTCCATGGTAGGGTTATTGGTGGTAGGCCATGTGTTCCTTCTTTTATCAATTTTGTTTTTTATCTATGCCCATGAAAATAAAAAGTACTATGTGCTATTGATATTATCATCCGGATCGCTGATACTTTCACACCACATTTCGACGTTTATGTACATCATCTCGGTTGTGGGGATAATATTCTGGATCAGACTCCAGTCTAAAGAGTATGAGAATTTCAAATATGAAATAAGTTATCTTGTACTATTTTCAGCTGCAACATTTATGTACTGGGTTATAAGAAGCCCGACGATGGAAGGCTTTATTAGCGGTGCAGTGCACGGGTATCTGCCTTGGTATATAGTACTTGCACTGTTTTATCTTGCATTGTACCTATTATTTTTGTTTACAAACTATATTAAACGTTTGAATATTCAAATTACTAAGCATATTTTAAAAATAAAAGATTATCATTATTTTGTGGCAACGACAACAATAATATTAATTATAGCCATATTGGGCGTTATCATTGGCGTTAACGGCCCTAAAATCTCAATAGTCAGCATAATATATTCAATACCTTTTATTCTTACACTGGGGTTCATAGGCGTGGGAGTCAGGCACCTTTACGAGTATAATAAAGCATATCTTTTGGTCACTGGCTGGTTTTTATTTTTGATTCTCGGTTTGCTCGTTTCCCTGTTCACTTTCAATACTGTATTATATCCATACCGGTATCTTGAATATATATTTGAGCCTCTTTCAATTTTGGCTGCAATCGGGCTTATGGTACTTTACAATTATACGAAAGCAGAATTGAAAGCGGTCCCAAAAATAAATATTGTAAATATAAAGCATATCGAGAAAATAATGACAAGAACCGTAACAGGCGGCATAACTTCTAACTTCGAGCTTTCCACTGTGGCAGTAAATAAGCCACACTACATAATGACCGAGACCAGAGACCGTAAAAAAGATGCAAGAATAATAATAGTTTCATTATTTTCCATAATAATAATGGTGAGCGCACTGATGTCTTATCCGATTATAAGCAATGCTGAACAGATTCAGGCTCCACAATACATATCGTCTGCAACAATGAGCGCTATAACATGGCTTCAAAACAATGGCAGTAAAAATTATTCAAATTATAGTGTGGCAACTGATTTTATAGATGGTGTGTACTTAGAATCTCTGGGGTTCAACTCCAGTTTTGAATATGACAATATTCTTTGGAACGCAACATCATGGCAGGAAACTTATTATGAGTTAGAAGGCCTAAATCACACATATAATCCGATTCTGTACGTGCTTATTGATTCTGACATGTATCTCAACGGTGTGTACGGTTATAAATATGCAGACAATCCATATGCTCCACCTGTTCAGATGGGCAAAGCTGGATTTGATAAGTTTTTCAATCCTCCATTTCAGCAAATTTATTATTATAATTCTACAACCTCTTTACAATGGGTGTATTTGTTTGAGGTGAACTGGACATATATTAATGCAAATTTTTATTAATATTCACTTTTTCACAATTAAATTCCGTATATTTTGAAACTCTTCCGGCTTGACGAGCTTTATAAACAGGATCGTTTCAAGATTGTTAAGAGTATTTAAATCTAAATCACGATCTAACTTTTCTATCTCTTTAATAACAGTACTTTCCAAGTTAAAAAAAAGTTTTTCAAACTGTTCATTATTTTCAATTTTAAATCCTATATTTTCTAACGCATACTTGATTCGATTGTACCTGCTTTTTTTCTCATCTACTAATGCGCTGTGATCTGATATAAAAAGCTCTGGAGAAAGTACATATGTAGAATAGGTTCTTTTATATAATTTCTCTTCCACATTTCTTTTTTTTCTGGAACCTACTATCATAACAATATTTTTTTTCTCTAGTTTTTTAATATGCCTGTAAATGGTAGATACATCTTTATCCAAAATGGATGATAGATCTTTGATTGATAACGCCTTGATTTTTAAGAGCTTTAATATATCCTGCCTAGTTTCGTCCATCAAAAGTTTTGCAGTTTCAGGATCATAAACTACTTTTAAATCATTCACTTATCGGTAATATCTAAAAACACTATTAAATTTTATCATGATCTCCAGAATTTACAATTAAACATTTTTAAATCATAAAAAATAATCTATTTATGCTATTTTTACTATGTTTTTCATTTACTTTTTATTATTTTTCACGTTTTTTCGTTGATTTTTTTATAGCTTACGCTATCAACCACCTTTTTTGAATAGCAGTGTAATAATGATACTATTTTTCAAAGCTCTTTCCTCCCATTAGTTTTCATTGCTAATACCTTATCATACACTATGATCTTAGTATTTTTATCTTGATTTTATTCTCAGTCTATCTATCACTAACTCTATTTCTTTATGATAATTGTACATCAATTCTTTTTTCCAAATTTCGAAGATAATAACATTACAGATATTCTTTTTGACACTTCTGGAAATACCTCTTTTGTTGCTAACAGTATCCAGATCTCATATTACTAAATGATTGGCATAGTTATCTGTCGAAAAATTAAAATAACTGGATTGTATGCTCTTTTTTAAGGTGTATATATGGAAGAACTTTTATGCAAAATAGAGTTTCAGAAAGATGGAAATATCATAGTTGCAAAATTACAAACTGATATGGGAGGATTAAGAGTTTACAAAGATTCTGCATTTGAACATGTACTTTCAGAAGTAATGCTGGAGTTACAGGATGAATTCGAAAATGTAGCTTAGCTATGGTAAACTTTAAATTTTTAATAATATTTGATTATATTGATTTAATTGTTAGTATATTTATTTTTAAATATTTTATGCTTGCAACGGTTTCTTACCGTCTAATAGTATTCACAGCGATAATGGGCATTATGCTGATACCTGTTTTGATATATACGCTAAAGAAGAAACTAAACATAAAATTATGGGATTTTTTCACAGCCATTAAATTATCAATAGGCTCTTTCTTAATTTTAATAGCGATGTTTCTATTCTCGACAGAAAATGTAATTCCAATGTCTAGCTTTTATCTTATTGTGCCGTTCCTATTTTATGGCACTATTTTCTTTATATCTCTGATTTATATTAAAGATTGTTATAAGCTGATCACTTTATAGAGATATCATTTGATAGCTTTTCTAACTTGCCTATAATTGTATACACAGCCGTTCTTCCATGCACCGGTATGTTTGGATCATTTAACAGATCTTCTAATATAAAAATAGCTCCTGCGACTTTTACATCTAAAGCTTCGTTTTTTGATAATAATTTATTTTTTATTTCAATCGCACCTTTTTTTATATTTCTTGGCAAAGACTGATCTCCTGATAAATCATCTAAAAGTGATATTATCTCTCTTTTTTCATCCTCAGTATTATCCATTTCAATCACCTCTTCTATAGTCCCTTAAACCGTGCGTTAATAATGCCACGCTCTTTGTAAGAAGTGACCACCATCATTGTTGAGGTATCCTGAATGCCTTCTAAATTTCCAAGAGTGTTAACTATAAACTTTTTTAAATCGTCATAGGTTATGAACTTGATCTTCAAAACTAGATCTGAGTCTCCAGTTACTAAGAATATGTCTTCTATATTTGAATAATTCAATAATTTTAAGGCAATGTTTTCAACATTTTTTGTATCTACCTTAACACTAATTAATGCGGTAATAATATTATCTCCATAATATTCTTTCATTACTGTATCTTTCTCATTATTTTCTAACATATACATCACCTTTACATTTTTTGAATAATTGAGTATGCAATTACTGTATTTTAACTTTGCTTGTGTTTTTCGGGATGTTTTTGAAAACAACTTACTTTTTAGGTATTTTAGTGCCACATCTCAGGCACTTTAGCGATCCATCAGGCTCATACTCAAAGCTTTCGTTTCCGCAGTAAGGACATTTAATGTTATGGAACCGGAGATCATTTTGAGCAATCACAGGTTTTACAATTTTATGCACATGTTTCTTATTGACAACCTTTAAAAGCTCAATGCTATATAATACCGCCAAAACGCATCCAGCTATGAACCAGAATACTATGAATACAGATAGCAGATTCATGTAATAGCCTGTAAAACTGGGGTACATAACATTAATGGTGGACATGTAATCAGTTAAAAAATGAAAAGATACCGAAGCGTACAGTCCAAACCTCAAGAATAAATATCCCATTATCAGCCCTGCTATAAAAGCAGCCGGAAATTTGGTATAATCCCAAGAAGGAATATGCGCAATGCCGAAAAACAGAGAAGAGATTATTAAAAATGTTATAGAAGCTGCATTGAACTCTATCTTGCCACCCACAAAAAAACGGTACCAGTTTTTGCGAGTAATCTTATTTTTAACAAGATATATAATAAATAGAGGAACTCCCAGCAAAAGCACTCTTGATATCAATTCTTCGTACAATCCTGCATTGGCAAGCGAGAGATAATATTCCCAGTGAGGCGTTGAGCTGGAGATTGGCACAACTACAGGAGCACCTACCAATCCTGCAATTATGTAAACAAAGTATGAAAAAAATATGGATATTGCAAAAAGTTCAGCAAATCTCTGCAACCTGCTATTTGGATCCAGAGGATCTTTGTTAACAGTATTTACATATTTTTTCAGATCCCGGGCAATCAAAAACAGCACTGAGATTGTTATGGCGATGATTAATATAAAGAACCAGACCATCACTGCAGTAGAACTAATATAAAAAAGCAAGATTGGTACTGGAAAAATAATAAAAATAGGCAACAGTAACTGTGAAAAAGATCCTGCTAAAAACAGAGGTGTAATCCATAAAGCTATTAGATTTATGGATAAAACTATAACTACTGATACTATTAAAAACAGCGAAATTATATTTCTGAACTTTCTTGTTATTATCGACATTTTGGATCTTGAGTGTAGAACATCATTCATTATAAATAATTTATCTTAATGAAAGAGAGCATTATGTTTATATATTTGTTTTTATATTATAACACAACAATGAGTTATAAGATTCCTAACGAAAAGCTAGTACTATACGTAGCTAACAAAATAATAAAGAGATTGGGCATAATAAACTCTCAAACTAAATTTTTGAGTTTAGTGATAAAAGAGTTAAATGAAGGTACTGATGAATATAGATTAGATTATAAGAGATTTAGAAGAATCATATTAAAGAAAAAGAAGATTACAGTGCATATACATTACAAAGAAACCGACCAAAACTGGAACGTGAACAGCAAGTGTCCAGTATGTGGCTCTAATATGCGCAAAATAATGAATAAGACACTAGATCAAACAGAGGTGACGATCGGATACAAATGTTCTGTTTGCCCTTATTGGACCGGCTTTAAAAAGCGTGTACCTATACGCTATGTATTTTTGAGGTGAGATAAAATGATATATAATATCGAAAATAATGACATATTTGCAAAACTGGATAAGGAAGAAGAAGTATTCGAAAGCATCGAAAAAATTGCAGAAATATATAAAATCAAAGGTGCAATCATAGTTTCTGGAATAGGAATGCTTAAAAACTTTGAGATTGGCTATTTTAATGGCACTGAATACATCAAGGAAAAATATGAAAAGAACCATGAACTTGTATCGTTTCATGGCACTATAGCGGCTACAGATCCAAAACTGCATATACATGTCGCTTTAGCAGGACCTGATCATCGGTTGATTGGCGGGCATCTGTTCACTGGAACAGTTGATCCTTTACTGGAACTATACATTGTCAAAACCACGGAAACAGTATTTAAAAGAGAGTACAATAGGAACAGTGGTTTGAAAGAGTTGAAGTTTTAAAAGAAAAGGTTATATGCAATTAGTCTTTATGAGAGCAGATGATAGTTCCCACACCATTTGAGGCAATATTAATTGCAATACTAGTAATATTGCTTGGTACTCTATCTTACTACTATAAGATCCTGAATCTATGGGGATCTATTTTAAGTGTTATAATGGGTCTTATTGTGGGAGTATTTGGATCGATATATTGGCTTATATTACTTGTTTTATTTGTGCTGTTGTCATACGCGGCAACAGTATACAAATTTAATATAAAAAAGAAGCACGGAGTGGCTGAAGGAAAGTCGGGAGAGCGCGGATTCAGGTCGGTGTTTGCAAATGGGCTAGTGCCGATGATCATAGCATTAGTTCCTCTTTCATTATTTACCGGTTCATTACTGTACATAACAAGTCTGAGCGCAGCAACATCCGATACTGTTGCCAGCGAATTTGGAGTAAGTTCTTCGAAAGCGTACTTAATAACAAACTTAAAAAGGGTTAGGCCCGGCACTAATGGAGGAATATCACTTTACGGAGAAGCATGGGCCCTAGCGGGAGCAGCAATAGTATCTATATTCGGATTTTTATTATTTTATGCAGCCGGAATATGGAACTTAAGCGATTATTTTTTTATAATCATAACCACAATATTTGGTTTTGTAGGGTGCCAGATTGACAGTGTTTTAGGAGCAGTATTCGAAAACAGAGATCTTTTGACAAAGGGGCAGGTCAACTTTTTGCAAATAAGTATAAGTACAATAATTGTATATATATTATATAGTATTCATTTAATATGGTAAGAGATCATGAAAAAAATAATGTTAATTATCCTGGATGGTGTAGGAGATCGTCCTGCAGAAGAACTGAACTGGGAAACTCCTTTACAGGCAGCAAACAAAGAGAATTTAAACTTCTTTGCAAAAAACGGTATTACTGGGCAGATGGATCCAATAGACAAGGGCATAAGAGCCGGAAGCGATACAGCGCATTTGGCAATATTGGGTTATGATCCTTATAAGGTATATCCAGGAAGAGGGCCGTTTGAGGCGTTAGGACTTGGCATGGAGCTGGAACCTGGAGATTTAGCGTTTAGAGCCAATTTTGCAACGGTAGATACAAATAAAAACGTGATAGACCGTAGGGCCGGGAGAATAGATTCAGGCACTGACGAACTGGCAAGATCAATAAACATAAAGATAGAAGATGTTGAGTTTATAGTAAAAGAAGGTGTTGAGCATCGTGCAGCACTTGTAATGCGCGGGCCTGGCCTAAGTGCCAATATTACTGATGCAGATCCTCATGATGCAGGATTGCAGGTAAAAACCGTTACTGCAAAAAGTGCTGAGGCTGAGAAAACTGCCAGATTGCTGAACATGTACATTGAAAAATCATATCAGATATTAAAAGAGCAGCCTGTAAACAAGAGAAGAGTACAAGATCAAAAATTGCCGGCAAACATAATATTACCTCGAGGGCCAGGAATGGTTCCCAGTCTCGAGTCATTTGAGAAAAAATACAGTTTAAAAAGCGCCTGCGTGGTAGGAATACCATTGATCGCAGGCATATGCAAACTTGCAGGCATCACTCCAATCAAGGCCGAGGGCGCAACTGGAGGACTGAACTCTAATTTTCAGAGCAAGATCGAAACGGCATTTAATGCTTTAAAAGATCATGATTTTGTACTTGTAAATTTAAAAGCTCCGGATGTTGCAGGCCATGATGGCAACGCGAACAAAAAGAAAGAGGTTATAGAAAAGATAGATTTAGCGCTGGCATATCTCAGATCTCACATTAATAAAGACACTGTTCTAGCTATTACAGGAGATCATTCTACACCATGCAGCGTAAAGGATCACAGTGGTGATCCAGTGCCTTTGTTGATATTTGGGCATGGCATAAGAAAAGATTCAGTGAAAGAGTTTGATGAGATAGCCGTAATGACCGGAGCGTTAAACATTAGAGGAATACAGTTAATGAACATATTAATGAACCTCAGCGACCGCTCTGAAAAGTTTGGGGCGTGAAAATATATTTGTATTCTATATTATTTTGTTTTTTATAATTATTCTACTTTTTTATTCATATTATTCTGATAAATATGCTCTATTTCTAATCATTTTATTAAACACCGTATTATTTTTTGCAGTCGGAATAATTCAGATCTTAGATCTAGCATACTATTATAATCTATTATATTCACTATCTCTCAACACCTCTCATTTTATATCGTTATCTTTGATCACCGGTATATTTACACAGTTGAATTATGGGCAGATCATCGCTAATATGGTAATTTTATTTTTGATAGGCGCACCTTTTGAAGAACGTGTAAAAAGCAGAAAGTTTCTGGTTCTGTACCTTTCAAGCGGAATAATCGCAGAGCTGGTATTTTCAATCATATACTTTAGTACGCAGAGTTATCTGTTAGGTGCATCTGGAGCAATATTCGGAATAATGGGCTCTTTTTTAGTGCTATATCCTAATGATGAGATACCAATGTTGTTAGGAATCATATTCATGCCCAAGATCAAGGTCAAGTATGCAGTTTTATTTTATGCAGCCATTGAGTTTTTGGCAACTGCAATCTTTGAAAATAACGGTGTTGCACATCTTGCACATGTATCAGGATTTGTGGCTGGAGCGGTTATAGCTTACTATCTTGTTCGTCCAATTCAAAAATCAATGATCTTGGATGTTGAGCTATTGAGGAAATTGGCAGGCACGGAACAGCTGAATAAACTGGCAGATAAAATTGAAAGTGAGAAGATTGAAGAGTTACGTAAAATTTGGATAGAACAGTTTTTTAGTATTTTGTACGGTTCTGAAGCAAGGCTAAAAGGTAATTTTGTACATGTAAAAAACAATAAGATAAAAATATATAAAGTTAAGTAAAACGCATAAACCTTAGGCATGTTTAGTTTGCCCAGAATCTTCTATTTTTAGCATATTGAATCTCTGCTTCTAAAATATGCTTGATAAGCGTGAGCTCATCATCACTGTACGTTTTTAATATTCTTCTTGCAGTTTCCAACCCTACTCCATGAGCTACCAACGTCATTGCGCCCGCTCTTTTATACACGCGCAACAATTGTGAGATTTCCATATATTTCTTTATTTCTGATTCTTCATGCTGGTCTGTATTCTCTTTTTTAAACAGAGCTCTTTTATCAAGCTCATATTTTTGAAACATTGTTACTTTGACACTTGAACAGTAAGGACACATTATTCGCTCAATGTCCTTGACTTTGGTAGTATATGATCTGTGGCAGGTCATGCAATACATGGTTACCTGCTCATTATATAGTCTTTCTCTAACTTTTTCAATTATTGCCTTTGTCAATCTTATTGGTGCAAAGTTTTCAGAGTATCTACCCATTACCAGTTCGGCAGCTTTGCTGAATTTTACAATTTCTAATTTCAGAGTATTGTCATTTATCATTTTTAATATTTTTATAGTGTTTTCCAGATCCAGATAATCTGCAAATACTTTGTTTACAGTTTCTTCAAACAATAGTGTATCTTTGTAAATATCTATCAGCTTTTCAAGCCTGATCGCTCTGAAATCCGAGGTTTTAGCTATTATACCAAACTTCTTTGCTACATAATAAAACGCAAGCTTGAAAAATCTGGAATTGACAATGCTCTTTTTCAGGAGAATCTCAATATACTCTATTTTCAAACTTTGAATGATATCTGAAATCTCGCTTTCTTCAACGTCAGAATCGGTCTCGAAAGAAATATGATACGGAGAATAGCTGATATTAACACTTTCACCAATTCTCTGAGCTAAAAGCGAGGAGATGAGCTCTGCCAATGTCAAATTTACTCTGGTGCCAAAATAATCTTCGATCACGATTATATTTCCTTTTTTCTCGATAGTGATTCTATTATTTTTTGCAGGAACAATGTCCCACCAATCTTCTATTTTTTTGCGAGCAGGTTCAGACACGAAGTTTAAGACCTTGCGTGAATCTCTGAGCTCTGCAACGGTCATTGCTACCTCGAACGGAACCGGTATCTCTTCTCCGACCCAAAGGGGTGGAATACTGATCTCTTTTATACTTTCAACAAGGATTTTGGATTCTTTGATATCTACAACTCTCCATGTCATGCCTTTCATGACAAACGTCTTGCCAATCTCAAGTTCGCTCGCCACAAAACGTTCGTCAAGAATACCCATAAAACGATTTGAAGAAATATCAATTACAACATAGCTTTTCTCATCAGGAATGAGAGATATGTTTTGATAAAAATAATTTAATGCTTTTCTCGTGGTACCAAAATTCTCTCTGTCCATCCAGATAAGATGCATTTTGCTCAAAAACTCTAAAAGATCCAGATACTTTTCAAAACTCAAATCTTTGAAAATGTAGGTTTTATGTATTATTTTATAGTATTCTATTATGCTCACTCTCTTCTCTGAATACGCATTAGATACAATCTGATTTGCAAGCACCACGATTGGATTTTTGCGTATTGTCAGGTTTTCAATAAATCCATTTTTGGCAAGGTGTATGATGCTCATACCCTCTTCCAGTTCTATAGGATTCTCAGAGATAATCAGCCCTTTGGAGATGCCTTTAAGCGTGTGCCCGGATCTTCCTACTCTCTGTATTAACCTGTATACCTCTCTCGGAGAATTATACTGCACCACAAAATCAACTTTTCCCACATCTATGCCTAATTCTAACGATGATGTGCAAATCAATGCTTTTAGCTCTCCTGCCTTCAGCTTTTCTTCGTTTAGAGTTCTCACTTCCTGGGACAGAGAACCATGATGCACACTGATCGGAATATCACTTTCTAGCTGTGCATAGCGCATGGCAATGTCTTCTGCCGTGGTTCTCGTGTTCACAAATATCAGAGACACATCATGCTGTTTTACAAGCTCTAAGATCTCTATCAGTATAGATCCATAATCGAGATCACAGCCCATTATTTCAGACTCTTTTATATGCTTGTCTTTGTATGAAAAAAGTGCTATGTCTATATTTTTAGGAATTGCTACCTCTTTCACTTCTATTTCTCGATCTCCAGCTATACATTTTGCCAGCTCTTCCTTGTTACCCACCGTTGCAGAGAGCCCGATTCTCTGAAACTCTCCAGATATGGTGGTCAAACGCTCTAACGCTATAGCTAGCTGAGCTCCTCTTTCATCCTGCATGAGCTCGTGCACTTCATCAATGATTACATATTTCACATTTTTAAGCGCATTTCGGATCTTTGGCGCTGTAAACAATATTTGCAGAGTTTCTGGGGTGGTGATCAATAATTGTGGAGGATTGTTGCTCTGCTTTTTACGCTCTGCCTGTGATGTGTCTCCGTGCCTCACTGCTATGTTTATGCCCAGCTTTTTAGAATAGACCTCAAATCTCTCGTTTAAGTCTCTATTAAGCGCCCTTAAGGGAGTGATATAGATACACGAGATCGGAGAAAATCTGCTGTGAATAATCTTATCAAGTATTGGCAATATTGCAGCTTCAGTCTTTCCTGTGCCAGTAGGCGCTATCAAAAGCACGTTAGCACCCTTTGATATAATCTCAAAAACCTCTTTTTGAGGCTGTGTAGGCTCTCTTATTCCTTCTTCTTCCAGTATCTCCAATATTTTTGGGTCTAGCTGTTCAAACATTTTATCTCTTATAATCAGTTTAACTAAAAAAACTTATTGTGAAAAAATCTGACTTTTTTGATTTATACACCCACCATGTCTTTTGTACATTGACTATTGTCTCAGGATTTAGACTAAGCGCAATTATAGTAAGGACTGTAAAAATGAAATTATTGGCCGGATGCAACATTACCTATTTTGAGCTTATAATCTTTACAAATTTGACGATACATCTTTTGAAAAGTATTGAGATATCTAGATGCGCATTAATTTCGAGAAAAGTTTAATTATTGTTTGATAATTTGTTCCCTCATGTACAATCTAAATGATAAAGTAGCGGTGGTTACAGGTTCAGGCCGTGGCATTGGCAGAGAGATTGCTATTGCTCTTGCAACACATGGATCAAAAGTAGTAGTGAATGTCAAAAAGAGAATAGAAGATGGAAATGAAACTCTTAAATTGATAAAAGATGAGTCATCAGGCATAATGGTTCAGGCAGATGTTTCAAGTAGAGAGGGTTGCAGAAAATTATTAAATGAAACTGTAGCTAAATATGGGAAATGTGACATACTGGTTAATAATGCAGGAATAAGTATAGCCATGCCGTTTCTAGAAAGTGATGATCGTCTGATCGAAAAGACAATATCTACAAACTTGATGGCTAATATTTACTGTTCTCAAGAATTTGGAAAAATTATGAACGAAAATGGAGTGATAATAAATATCTCTTCAATTGCCGGAATAAAGCCTATGAGCTTTCTCTCAATATATGGCATCACGAAATCCGCCATTATCGGACTTACAGAATACCTTGCAGTTGAGCTTTCACCGAGAGGAATAAGAGTAAATGCAGTGGCACCTGCAGTAGTGAAAACAAAGATGGGAGACAGCTTATTTGAGCTTCTAAACATTTCAGAAGAAGAATATGTTAGAAACTATACACTCACCAATAAAATTATAAAGCCTGAAGAGATCGCTCACGCTGTTATTTTTCTTATAGAATCTGAGAACATCACTGGTCAGACTATCGTGATTGATTCTGGTCAAACTCTCATGAACATTTTCTCTAAAATGAAACAATAAAATTATTGTATTTGTATAGCTCTATATATTTAGCGGAAATTGACAGTTAGATCATTTTTATATTAGTTTAGCATAGTGCATATTTTTTATCATTTTTTGTATAATATAAATACCTCCGGCGAAATAGAAGTTATAGAAATACATATTATCCATAAAAAAATATTATCTATCCAACTTTATATTACCGACATAAGATAATAGTCACAGTTCAAGTATATAGATCAAAATGATGTGGGCTTCTGATCATTATAAAAGAGCCACTGGAGGGATTTGAACCCTCGACCTACTGATTACGAATCAATCGCTCTTCCTGCTGAGCTACAGTGGCAATATTATTTGCTAATTATTGTTTCATACACTTCTTCGTAGGTTGGCGGAATATTTGCTTTATCTTGTAAATTT
>JAVYRZ010000013.1:14742-28024 GCA_038729465.1 Thermoplasmata archaeon | reverse complement strand
ATCTCCGACTATTCTGATTAATGCCCCTTTAGCCTGTGCAATATCTGCTTCTATAAGCGGAGAGTTTACAGCGTCATCAACTGCTTCGGCAACTCTGTCTGTGGATCCTTCAGATTCTCCAATGCCGATCATTGCCACACCGCCTTTATCCATAACTGCTTTAATATCTGCATAGTCTAGATTTACTAAGCCTGGCTTGGTAATTATCTCTGTCAACCCTTTCAATCCTTCCATCAGTACCTCATCTGCAACCTTGAATGCCTGATCTAATGGGAGTCTAGGTACTAGCTCTAAAAGTTTATCATTAGGAATCACTATTGTAGTATCTGCATATTTTTTGAGTCTGTCTATTCCCCACAACGCATTCTCCATTCTTAGTTTACCTTCGGCTGTGAACGGGATTGTCACGATCGCAATAACCAATGCGCCATTCTCTTTTGCAAGTTGCGCAACATATGGTGCCGATCCTGTACCAGTACCGCCACCCATACCCGCGGTAACAAATACAATGTCTGATCTCGAAACTAGCATTCTAAGTTCCTCATCTGCCTCTTTTGCAGCCTCTGCACCGACCAGTGGATCTGCGCCAGCTCCAAGTCCTCTGGTAGTTCTCTTACCAAGCAGAATTTTCCTGTTTGATTTAACCTGCAACAAATGTGGTGCATCTGTATTCGCTGCAATTATGGTAGCGCCGAATACTCCTGCTTCAGTTAGCCTATTTATTGTATTGGATCCACCACCGCCACATCCTATAATCTTAATGTTTACTTTAAGCTGTTCTACTATCTTAGCTAGTTCCTCATCATCTTGCGATTTTGGTGCTGGTTGCGAGGGTTGTTCTTGTTTAGATCCTGCATAATTATCACCTATCACATTTTTTATCAGCGTTTTCAATTTATTCACCTCCTTTTTATGTCTGAATTTTGTCAGACAGTAATCCACTTATTTGTATATAAACATTACTCAGTTTTTGGAGATTAAAGTAAAACTTTTTATAATATTTCATTGTATTGTCAACTATGGATTTCATACATATCTCTGGAAATACCTATTATTTTAATACCCCAGTGAGCATTGGTGCCATTATAGAAGATAATTCTGCAATATTGATTGATACTGGCCTTGATGAAAATGCGGTAAGAAAAGTTTTGAATTTGTTGAAAGAAAAGAATATAACATTAAAATATGTTATAAACACACACAGTCATTCAGACCATATAGGTGGCAATGCATTTGTAGAATCGAGAACTAATACTACTTTTTATGCCTCTGAAATTGAAGCAGTATTTATAAGAAATCCAGAGTTATTATCTGATTTTATATATAGTGCCACTTCCATATCTGAACTTAAAAGCAAGTTTTATTATTCTGCACCCACTAAGAATGTTAAGAATATAAAAGAGCTAAAAGAGAAATTCAAAATTGTAGAGCTTCCAGGGCACACATTTCAGATGATTGGCATTATTACTGAAGACAATGTGTTTTTTGTCGCAGACTCCATATTTTCAAAACAGATTCTAGAAAAACACTCTTTGATATTTCACATTGACACTGCTCGATTCCTGAGCACATTAGAGTTCATCTTGCAGCAAAATGCAGATTTTCATATTCTTTCACATGGTGGATTGTTGAAAAATATAGATGCTGAGTTAGAAGAAAATAAAAAGCAAATAAATATTTTATTGTCCATGATTGAAGATCACAAACCAGATACAATGGAGAATTTAATCTCAAAAATCATGAAAGAAAACAATATTTCAACAATAGACCAGTATTTTCTTAACCGAATACCTGTAATGGCAGCCATAAAATATCTAGCAGATCATAAGAGAATAAATCTAAATATAGAAGAACATGGATTGATGGTTAAATAACCAATTTAGCGTTGAAAATAAAAATAGATTTCTAGCATAATTAAACAGGTACATATTTATATATTGTTATAACATTAACTTTATTTCAGAGAGATCTCTTATGCCAGATAATGAACAGGTAGAGTTAAAATTCAGAAGAGATTTAAGTTTGTTAGATGTAGTAATGATCAGTGCTGGTGCAATGACCGGCGCCAGCATCTATGTGCTTGCCGGAGTAGCCACACAATGGGCAGGGCCTGCAATACTGATCTCTCTGGTGCTCAGCTTTTTTGTGACTATATTAACAGCTATGGCCTATGCAGAGCTTTCTAGTGCATTTCCAGAGGCTGGTGGTGGTTATTTATGGGTCAAAGAAGCGATGCCTAAGCCTTTAGGATTTATGAGCGGCTGGATCTCTTGGTTCGGACATTCTATTGCCTGTGCGTTTTATACAGTAGTATTTGCGCAGGGGATAGTCTGGCTTCTGCAAGCATACGGTTTAAACTATGGAATAGTAAATGCACCATGGTTTATGAAACTGATAATCTTAATAATACTGGTACTTTTTATTTATGTAAACTTTATGGGTACGAACATAACCGGCAAAACACAGACATTTTTTACATTATTCCAGTTTGCATTGATTGGCATATTTATTGTGGCAGGTTCATTTGCAGTGGTTAGAAATCCAAACATAGTAAATAGTTTCACTCCCTTTTTCACCACCACTAACGGTGTAATTGTAGCAATGAGCATAATGTTCATTGCTTTTGAAGGATACGAAATTGCTGCACAGTCTGCAGAGGAGATTAAAGATCCTTCCAGAAACTTGCCAAAAGCTATTTTTTATTCTATTACTATCACCACGATTTTATATCTTCTCATGTTTTTTGTGGCAATAGGCTCAACTTCATGGAGATTTGTAGTTAGCAAGGGATCTTTCGCAATAGTAGATATCTCTGGTATTGTAATTCCAGATCTTGGCAAAGGCATCATTTTGATCGCTTTGTTGGTAGGTACAATTGCCACCTTGAACGCCACAATATTTTCTTCCAGTAGAGTTTCTTTTGCAATGGGCAGGGATAAAGTATTGCCAAAGATTATGGGCAGAATACACCCCAAGCACAGAACTCCCTACGTTGCAATTTTAGTATCAGGTTCCATAATAGGCGTAATCGCCATATTTTTACCTTTCTATGATATTGCTGCCTCTGCAGATATAATGTTTCTGTTGCTTTTCATCCTCGTTAATGCTTCCGTTATAATATTAAGATACAAGATGCCAAGACTGAAAAGATCTTACTTAATACCTATTTTTCCATTAATACCGATTCTGGGGATAATTACCAAATCAGTTCTTGCAATATATTTATATTATTTCTCTCCCGCAGCATGGTGGCTTGCTATAGGATGGACTGAAGTAGGGTTAATTTTATTTTATTTCAGCAAAGGCAAGCGAGAAATTGAAGAGTACGTGCCAGAACCAGAAAAGCCCATTGTAAAAGTTTCAGATAAAAAGCGTGTGATGGTAGCTACGCTTAGAAGCTCCCAGTTTTTTGTAAATATAAGTAGCTGGATTGCAAAAGAGAACAATTATGATTTGATCATTTTTTCAGTAATAGAGATGCCCAGCAGTACAATTAGGAACAAGCTTACTTTCTCAGAGTACTCAGAATATTTTAAGAAACTGGAGAGCCTGGCAAAATATCCTAAAAAGCTGGATTTAAAACCCTCTATTATAGCAACAGTTTCTAATAATTCTGCGAATGCGATACTTGAAGAAATACAAAATGAAAATATTGACACTCTTGTCATTGGCTGGAAAAGAGCATTGACAACCAAGATTTTCAGTAGTACTACAGACACCATTTATCATCGTGCAAATTGCAATCTTGTAATTGTACGGCCCTCTGAATCTGACAGATACATATCTAGCATGAGTGTAATTGTAAGGAATCCGTCAACAGACGAATTTACATTAACCGTTGCTAGAGCAATTGCGAAAAACATAGGGTGCAAAGTTCACTTTTATGCTATAAACAGGGACGAAATAGATCTTTCAAAATACATAGATTCCTGCAATAGTAACAATATAGAATCTGATTCTTCATACATTACCACAAATACACCAGAAAGTACAATAATAGATATATCTACAAAGACTGATCTTTTGATTATCAGCCATCCTGATTTCCAAGATTACTTTTATGTACCATCCAGATTTTTATTAGATCGCTTTATAAGATCCATATCATGCAATCTTATAATCACAAAGAAAAGTAATAAAGCAATAGATTCTGACACCATGGCGATATTGCATCATGGGTAGATCCATATTATTTTAAATTCCTATTATAATTTTTTCTGCCAAAAATTTATCCTGTATCTTGAATATTAGCTTTGATATAATCTCTTCTTTCTTGTCAAAGTTTTCAATATATACTTTCAGTTCATACACAATTTTGTCATTTTCAAATTTTACGGCATTGATTGCAGGTCTAGGTTGTATATCAAGAACATTTTCAGTTCCTTTGATCGCATCCATTATTAATTCCTCTATTTTTTCATGCGGCACCTTAAAACTAACGTTAAACTGTAGTATAATTGGAATATTTGAGAACACAGAGCTTTTAATAGCTATTTTATTAGATAGTATCAAAGAGTTAGGTATCAGCTCTATCATAGTTTCTTCATCTAAAATTTTGGTGAATAAAGTATCAATCTCTATTACTTTTCCATTGATTTTATCTCCAATCTGTACATTATCATTTTCTAAAAATGCACCAGTATACATTAATATAACTCCAGATATCCAGTTTTTGAGAGGAGTGGTTAAAAATATTAAAGCGCTGATAATAATTGTAAACATTATAATTGAAATAATTAGGTAATGGACATTTGATATTCCTAGCATCAACAAAATTATAGTTAATACAACTACTAGATCAATTATAAAAATTGTAAATCTTATGACCATTTTTAGATTTTTCTCAAGCCTTTCTTTCTCTTTGAGAGATCTCAATTTCATATCTTTAATTAATTCAATCAAAAATTTGTATATTACAAATCCTATCAATATCACAAACACGATCCATAAAAATCCGTCAACGTTATTTGAAAAGAATACAGATATTTTTTGAGATATGTTTCCGAGAATTTTCAAAGCGCTTAAAAGTATCATCAATGCTATAAGAAAAGTAACTATGTACACTGTATATTTGATTAGCATATCCGCAAAATAAGAAACTTTCGGGCTCAGGACGTTTTTAGGTTTGATCTTAAGATCTCCTCGAAGATATTTAAATAGTCTGGATATTGCAGAGGTAATTATCGCAGCGAATATTATGAGCAAAAAGATTACGAAAAACGGAAATAAGAGAGGAGTGGTTGTCTCCCATAAATATGTTTTTGCAAATTCAGAGACTGTAGAAAGTATATAGAAAATGCCGATCACTACAAATATAGATAATGTGTATTCTATGCCAATCTCTATAAATTCCAGGATTGTATCATTTAGAAGATGATATTTTTGAGCCTTTAGATATTGAAAAAAGCGATGTAAATACGAAAATATATATATAGTTACCACTACAACTCCTAATATTATGATTATTGTAATTCCAAAATTTTTAACAAAGTCTGCTATATTTGCTATGAAATTCATGATAACAATAGAAATAGATTAGTCTTATTTAATTTTTTATTAAAAGATGTTATTAAATCTTCTATAAAAAAGGTTTATTTGACATTAGACATTAAAGATAGAGTTTATATTAGAGATTTACATTTAAAAAATCATGGTCAGAATAATGCACATATCAGATACGCATTTAGGGTACAGACAGTATATGTTGGGAGAGCGAGAAACTGATTTTTATGATTCATTTGAAAGAGTTATAGACTTGGCACGAGAAGAGCATGTAGATATGATCGTGCATTCAGGTGATATATTTGAGACTTCGCGTCCTCCAAATCAGGCACTTAAAGTTTTTAAGGATACACTGATGAGAATCAATGGCAAAATAAAATATTTCGCTGTGTTAGGAGATCACGATCGACCTCGAAAGCGAGATTATCCAGCTCCGAACCTCTTTGATTTTCTAGGAATAAAAGTGTTAGGGATAAATGAGTTAGAGCATGAGGTACTGCATATAGATAACAAAGAGCTATTAGTTGCAGGATTGTCCAATTTAAAAGGTATTTATGCAAACCGTATATTAGAAGAATTTAAAAAAGCAGATTTGCTCGCACAAAATTTCAAATATTCTATTTTTATAGGGCATGAGGGTATTTCCACATTTTTACCAGACGAAAACTGGGAAGTAGATTTTAAAGAGCTACCAAAAAATTTTAATTATCTTGCATTTGGGCACTTGCATAGCAGGGTGGTTAAAGAGTATGGCAAGGGCTACTTTGCCTATGCGGGATCTACAGAATTGCACAGTGAAGATGAGATTATAAATTATAAAAAAGATGGAAAAGGTGCATATTTAGTAGATCTTGATACCGATATGAGTATTGAGAAATTGAACATTGATACAATTCGCCCGCAAGAGAAGATAGATACTGATGCAGAGCATTGGATTGAGGATTTAAAAAATATATTGAGCATAGTTTATGCAAAAAAGCCAATTATTCATTTGAAGATATCAGGTAAAATTAACGCTTCAGACATACATTCTATCATCAATGAACAGTTCAAAAATTCAATGCTATATTATCGATTAAAGTTATCACCGACTATTATGCCGAATGAAGATTTATCCACAAATAATTTAAAAGATTCTTTAACAGACTATTTTAAGAATGAAAATATGGGCATTTTTGCCTATAATCTGTTTGAGCTGCTGCAGAATGATTATGAAGAGGCTTATGATTTTATTTTAAAAACTATGGAGCGCTGGTAAAGTATGCTATTAAAAAAGCTCTATCTAGAAAATTTTGTATCACATAAAAGTACGGAGTTAGAGTTTTCAAAAGGTATTACAGTAATTACTGGCAAAAACGGAGCTGGCAAGACATCTATATTAGATTCTTTATTGTTCTGCCTGTTTAAAGAGTCGAGAACTGGAAACTTGAAAGATCTCATACATTTGAACAGTACAGACGCAAAAAGCTACCTGATTTTTGAAGAAGGATTGAACGATTACGAAAGTTCTTGGGAACTAGATCAAAAAAAAGGTGTGAAAAGTGCGATCTTAAAGCAGATTTCAGGGCCAATTTTAGCTGAGGGCGCCAACAACGTAAAACAGGAAATTGAAAAGATTCTAGGAATGAGCAAAGAGATTGCGATCTCGTCAATATTTATAAAACAGGGCGAAATAGATGCGTTGATAAATAAGAAGCCGGCAGAAAGAAAAGAGTTGATTGGAAAGCTTATAGGACTAGATAGGTTAGAATATGCATGGTCCAATTTCAAAGTACTATTTGAAAAGTTTGATCGTTCTATTTCGGAATTAGAAGTAGAACTTAAAAGTTACCCAGAAATAGAGAGCAATATAAAAGATTTGGACATTCAGCTCAATGCTCTAGAGCTTGAAAAATCGAAGATTAAAGAGATTGTTGAAAGCAAAAAAGCAGAACTTAACATAATCAGCCAAAATCTAGATTCTCTTTCAAAGCTAAAAGAAGAACGAAATAGTTTAGAGACTGAAAAAGCTCAGTATCTAAAAGATATTGATCGGGTGAACGAGGAGATAATAGAAGCAACGGAAAATTTAGAAAAACTAGATGAAAAAAAGAGAGAAATAGAGGATCTTGAGAAAGAAGTAAAATATTTAGAGCCTGTAACCGAATATTTAAAATTAAAAGAGCGATTGGAAGATACAAAAAAAGATCAAGAGAAGATTGAAAAAGAAATAACAAAAATAGGGCTGCAAAAAAAGTATTGTGAGGAGCATAAGAGTGAATATGAACAATATGAGCATGTTTTGGAAGAGAATGATAAGATTCAAAAACAGATCAAAAACTTAAAAGCAGATCATGATAACTACCTGATCTTAACTAAAGAGATACTGCATTTTGAAACGGATTTGAAAAAGCTTGAAATAGAGCTGAAAGAGTATCAAAATCAGATTTTTTCTATATTTGGGATGTCTGAGCTAAAAGATAATGATAAATCTGAACTATTAGAAAAACTAGAAACTGAAAAGAAAACATATGAAGATCAGATAAGAGAGTTATATGGGTTCATATCAGCACAAAAAAATCATATCAGATATCTAGAAGATTCTAAACAAAATCTGAGGAATGCAAAGCAGTGCCCAGTCTGTAAAAGCGATCTTGATGCTAAACATATTCTGAGTATAGATAAAGAGATAGACGAGGATATCTCTACTAAAGAGCAATTAATAAAAGAGCAAGAGCAAAACATTGAAAGACTGAATGGACTCTTGGGTCCATTAAAAACCAAGATTGAAAAAGTAAACAAGTTCGAAAGTTCACGATATTTCCGCCTAAAAAAAGAATTTGAAGAACGATCAAATGAAATAAATTCTCTAAAGATTAAAGCAAAGGAAATATCAGATAAATTCTCTGAATTTGAAGTTCTAGAAAAAAAGAAAACTGAGAATGATAAGCTATTGGCTCAATTAAAAAATGTTCATGAAAACTATATTTTGGCAAATGCGAAGATTGAAGATTATGCTTTAAAGATTAAAGAGCAAGAACATTATTTGGATATCGCTGAAAAAACTGCAGATCGCATGAGAGAACTTGAAAAAGAGATACCATTTGAAATCACGCTCTCTAAGAAATCAGAGCTGGATGAAAAAAAGATGAAAATGCAAGAATTTAAAGGTATGGTTCGTGAATCTCAACGTTACTCTGACCGTCTCCACAGGAAAAATGAGGAGCTAGCTAACCTAAAATTAGAATATAGCAAAGTTTTAGATAAGCTAAAACAGAACACTTTTAATCCCGAACGTTATGCAGAATTGGAAAGTAGAAGAGACAATTTAAAAACCACGCTTGAATCTTTAAATGGAGAGTATTATAATATATCAGCCAGAGTCAACTCAAATATTGACAATATAGAGAAATTGAAAAAAAAGAGAGAAGAGCTTTCACAAAAGCAAAAGACTCTCGATAAATACAGAAAATTTAGAGGGATATTAGAAGAGGTCCGAAAATCATACAGCAAAGATGGAATTCAGCGATCTCTGAGGGCTGCATATGCGTCTATTATTGAAAATTTTGTAAAAGACTATGTTGAAAAATTCAATCTTGACATTATTGATCTGAACATAGACAATGACTTTAACATAACGTTGCGCAATAGGTCAGGATATATAAGCATTGATGAACTATCAGGCGGAGAGAAAGTAGCGATTGGAATAGCCTTGAGACTTGCAATAGCGAGAGCGTTGTCAAAGAAGATTTCGACCATAGTTCTGGATGAGCCCACTACTTATCTAGATGAAGATCGCAGAGGGGAACTTGCAAATATATTGAAAGATTCTATTAGCGAGGTTTCAAGTATGATCCCGCAGATGATCATTGTCACGCATCATGAAGAGCTTGTGGATGTTGCCAATACCCACTATGAGGTAACCAAGATCAACGGTTATTCCTCGTTGAATCTAGTATACTAATTGCATTTCAGGCGCTTTAAAATATCATAACTGTAATAACGGGAAAAATCAACTTTCTCTTTTAAGATCCCAAGATCTCTGTAGAGAGTCTGGTAATTATATCCTGTATCAGCAACTATCGCAAGCACTTTCTTATGCTTCTCAGCCAGCTTATTTGCGTAGTGTATTGTAGCACCAGAAGATGCTCCTACTAGTACATTCTTTTTGTCATATATTTCCTTTATAATAGAAAACGCTTCTTTATCCGATACTATCGGAAACTCGGTCTTTGAAACCTTTGCATTTTCTAATATTTTAGGCATCAATGGCGATTCTGCAAGGTTTCTCAACCCCTGTAAATGATGTTTATCTTCAGGCTGAACTCCAATCACTTTTATGCCTTTATCTTCAAGACTGTTTTTCAGTCCCACATATGTTCCACCAGTTCCTACGCCAACAACTACATATTCCGGCCTGTCATCCAATGCCAGGATCTCTGCAGCGGTTTCTTTGTGCGCACTGGGGTTGTTGCTGTTTTCGTATTGATTGAGCCATGTATACAAATCTTTTGATCTAGGACTGTATGCCATGCTTTTTGCAACTGCTATAGCCTGATCTGTGTCAGTATTGCTCACTCTTGGGCACAGGTCATCATCCACTTCGATAGGCTCTATGCCCATAGCCTTGAACAAAGTTTTTACTTCATCGGTGACTTTATAAGAGATCACTGGCTGAAAATTCAAATCTAATGCTTTTGCTATCGCGCCTATAGCAATTCCAGTATTTCCGCTAGTAGGCTCTATTAAAGTATCATTCAAGTTTCTCTTTATCAGGGCATCCATAATCATATTTAGGGCAGGTCTCATCTTGATAGATCCATGTACAATATTTTTAGTTTCTACATGAAAATAATTAAACCACTCTAATTTAACTGATATATTTAGATCTTCAATAAAACATACAGGCGTACCACCAATGTTTATCTCTATTCCATTGTTCCTAAGATAGTATTTTTTAAGTCTGTTCTCTTCAATTATTTCAATTTTTCTAACTGCCTCAGAATATTTATCGATCTCAAATGCTGAATCCATAAAAAACCTTCATTTTAGGATATATTTAAAAATTATGTAGCAAAAAAGGATTAAAAACATCTTTTCAATAAGAGTATGTAATTCCTGACACTGTAAATCTGTTTCTAAGTTTAGAATAATTTATGGTTATTGTGTCCCTATACTTTTCTATGGCTTTTTTGATTGGTTGGATAGCATATATTTTTGCCAATCCATCATAGATCATAAAATATTGAATATTTTCAGGTTTAACTGTATCTATTTCTATCTTGGGAATAAGCCGGCATAAATTATCAGAACACGGCCCCTGCACATATCTGATATTTATATATAACTCTTTTACATTTTCTTTCTCAATAACTCTTCTAGCATTTTCTGTAAATTTCAATTGGTACAGACTCATAATTTTTCTCGTCTCAACAACAGGGAGTTGGTTACTACTGTTGTAGAGCTAAATGCCATCGCGAACGCTGCTAAAAATGGTAGAAAATTATAGATTTTAGCACTGAATAAAGGTATTAACAGACCTGCAGCTATGGGTATCAATATTGCATTATAGAATATCGCCCATGTCAGATTTTGCTTGATTTTACGTATAGTTCTCTTTCCAAGCTTGATCGCATAAACTGCATCATAAAGACGGCTTTTAATTAATATGATTCCCCCTGTTTCTTTTGCCACATCAGTTCCGCTTCCAATAGCGATTCCTAAATCCGCCTTAGCAAGAGCTGGTGCATCATTGATTCCATCTCCTACCATTGCTACATATTTTCCTTTATTCTGCAACTCTTCTATTATTTTCATTTTTTCTTCAGGTTTTAAGTTCGCAACTATATTTTTTATATTTACTTTCTGTGCTATAGCTCTTGCTGTAATTTCGTTGTCTCCGGTCAGCAGCCATGTTTCTATGTTCATGCTATTAAGCTCATTTACAGCTTTAATGCTATCCTGTTTCAGTGTATCAGAAAATGCAATCAGTCCCTCACATAAATTATCTAGCGCGATGATAAGCACCGTTTTTCCCTGCGTTTCAAGTTCTTTTATTTTATTCTCGCAATCCATCTTAATATTTTCATCATAGATAAGATCCCTGTTTCCGATCACTATTTTCTTTTCTAATTCTGCAACCACTCCCTTACCTGCTATGTACTCAAATTTGTTTGGAAATGGGACATTATTGCCAAATTTTTTTATTATAGCTTTGCCCAGCGGATGTGCTGAATTAATCTCTCCTATAGCAGCATATTTCAATAAATCTTCCGTGCTATATTTACCAATAGACACTATATCCGTAACTTCAAGCTCACCTTTTGTTAAAGTGCCTGTTTTGTCAAAAACTATGGTATCTATCTTATCTGCAATCTCTATATTCTCGCCGCCTTTAATCAATATTCCATTTTCTGCCGCTTTGCCAGAAGAAACCATCAATGCTGCCGGGGTAGCAATGCCCAAAGCGCAGGGACATGCGATGATCAACACTGTTACAAATACCAATATCGAAAAAGTTAATCCGATTCCGCCTATAAAGTACCAAAATAAGAATGATATAATGCCGACAGATATGACCGCAGGTACAAAGTAAGATGCGATAGTGTCTGCAAGTTTCTGTATTGGCACTTTCTCAGAGTTTGCACTTTCAACAATGCTGATTATTTCAGATAAGGTATTATCACCCCACTTTTTATTTACCCTTATCTTTATAGATCCCGTAATATTAACCGTTCCTCCTATTACACGATCTCCCTCTTTCTTATCAACCGGTACGCTCTCCCCCGTGATCATAGATTCGTCAATTGCGCTTTTTCCTTCTATGATCGTAGAGTCTGTAGGTATGCTTTCACCTGGCTTTACAAGTAATATATCTTCCATATGTACCTGTTCAATCGCCACGTCCTGAACAGTCTCATTCTTTAATAAATGCGCAGTTTTAGGCTGTAATTCAATTAATTTGCTTACTGCGTTAGAAGCTCGCGCCTTGGTCAAATGCTCCATGAAAGAGCCTGTAAGTATCAGAGAGACTATCATTGTAGATGTGTCAAAATACAAGCTGCTGCTTGGAAAAAACCTGGGTATAAACACTACCGTTGTGCTGTATGCCCATGCTGCGGAAGTGCCTATTGCAATCAGTGTATCCATGTTTCCAGCTCTGTTTTTTATGGCGTCTAGAGTTCCTTTATAGAACCTAAATCCAGGATAAAACTGCACAATACTTGCAAGTATTAATAGTATGTACCGGGAATATAAAGATGATGTTAAATAAGTAAGTAACAAAACTGGTACAGTAATAGTCCATGACACTGCCAGCTCTATCTTCAGTTTTTTAAATTCTACTTCGGGCTTATCAAACTGTTTTTTGCATGATTTGCTGCAAAAATAATAGGTTCTGCCATATTTTACGCTAGTTATTGTAGCTTTGGACTCATCTACGTACATGCCACAGACTGGATCTCTTGCCATCTATTCACGATATTAAAAAAATAAAAAGTTTAACAGCCATGATGGGCATGTTTAACTTCTTTCACATATTTACCAGGGTTCTTTTCAAACTCTGTCTTACAGCTTTCATCACAAAAATAGTATTTTTTTCCGTTATAGTCTGTCTTTATAGCTGTCTTTTCATCTACTTCCATTCCACAAACTGGATCTTTTACCATATTTTAATCACCGTATATCTATAACAGCTATTTTTTTATATGATTTTCTCTTTACAAATGTAAAAAAATATTAGAGAGGTGCAAATTTATAGCCATACTCTATTATTCCTGCCTTGCCCTCATCTCTGATTCTA